>CAZTVJ010000055.1:0-8170 GCA_964616935.1 uncultured Acidimicrobiales bacterium
GAAGCGGGGGTCATAGAGGCCCTGGCGGGGCGGGAGCCCGCCCGGCAGCGCGGGGGCGTCGGTTCGCATCGTCCTCGATCCACGGAGTCGTTGTTCGGCTGGGTGGACGCAGGGGACGACGTTGGCCCGGTTGCGCGGACCTTGATCATAGTTGGTCCAGGCGAAGTGCCGCGGAACCATTCCGCGGCACCCCGATCCGCCGCCCGATCAGGTCTTGATGGTGAGGAGCTGGCCGCGGACCGCACCGCCCGGGAACTCGGCCGTGTGGACGTTGAAGTAGTACTCGGCCGGGTGCTGCTTGATGTTCTTCAGCAGCTCCTTGTTCGCCACGTCCACGCACCCGGTGCCGCTGGGCAGCAGGACGGTGAAGTCGACCACGACAGGCCCGTTCGCGCCGGCCGGGGCGTTGTGGATGTGGAACAGGGTCGGAGTGGCGATGCCACCGACAGCGAAGTCCTCGACGCAGACCTTGCGGTCCCTCGTGTCGACGTGGACCACGGCATAGCCGGCCCCGTCGGGGTCGCCGTTGCTGGCCGGCGGCACCTCGTTGGCTCCCTTCAGCCCCCCTGCGAACAGCCGCTCACCGCCCCCGGTCGCAGCCGCCGGGCCGCCGGCCAGCAGGCCAGCCGCTAGCAACGCACCTCCGAAAAGGATCGTCGAACGCTTCATGGTGGTCACCTTCCTGGCCCGACCATCGGGCCCCCACGCGCTCTACGTCGCGGACGGCCGTTCGGTTCACCACGTGCACCGAAGGTCAGTCCTGGAAGATGGCCGGGCGCTTCTCGAAGTTGGCCATGACGCTCTCCACCTGGTTCGGTGAACCGACCAGCGCACCGATGACCCGGCGCTCCTCGGCGAACTGCTCCGCTGGATCCCCCGCGTAGGCTCGGTTCAGCAGCTCCTTCGAGCCCCGCACCGCGCCCGGGCTGCGCGACGCGATCTCCTTCGCCAGCGCCAGCGCATCGAGGTGAGGGTTGGGCGTCAGGTGGGTGACGAGGCCGAGATCGTGGGCCTCCGTGCCGCTGATGACCTTGGCCGTGAAGACCAGCTCCTTGGCCACGTCCGGCCGCACGAGCTGGCGCAGGATGTAGGTGCCCGTCATGTCGGGGACGAGACCCCAGTGCACCTCGCGCACCGACAGCTGGGCGTCCGGCGCGCAGAAGCGGATGTCGGCGCCGAGCGCGAGCTGGAACCCGCCACCAAGTGCGTGACCGTGGACCGCAGCGATGACCGGCACGGGCAGCTCCTGCCACACCCAGCAGACCTGCTGGCCCAGGTGGGTGATGCGGCCTTCGACCATCGATCCGGGGCTCGTGTCCCGCGCGCCGCCCTCCTCCCGCGATGGTGCTTGCCCCCCGGCCATCTGCTGGAACGCGCCGAAGTCGAGGCCGGCGCAGAACGACGGGCCGACCCCCGACAGCACCACCGCCCGCACGCCGGGCTCGTGCTTCAGCTGCTCACCGGCATCGGCGATGGCCGCGAACATGGCACCGTCCAGCGCGTTGCGCTTGTCCGGACGATTGAGACGGACGTCGGCGACGCCGTCGGAGATGGTGCAGGTGACGCGGCCTTCCGCTGTGTGCGACATGGACGCAGCCTGCCACCCTTGGGACCCGCGAGGCCAAGGGTGGCATGCTGCCGCCATGAAGCTTGGATTGTCCGCCGATGAGGTCCTCACGACCACCCGCGCTGTGCGCAAGCGCCTGGACCTCACCACCCCGGTGCCGCGGGAGGTGATCTTGGAGTGCCTCGATATCGCGCTCCAGGCGCCGACCGGCTCGTTCAGCCAGGGATGGTCGTGGATGTTCGTCGAGGACCCGGCGAAGAAGCGGGCCATCGCCGACTTCTACGGCGCCAACTTCGACGCCTACCGGGAGCGGTCCCGCCTGGCCCAGTTCCCCGACGGCGACCTGCGGGCCGACCGCCGCGATGCGATCCGTTCGTCGTCGGAGTACCTCCGCGACCACTTCCACGAGGTGCCCGTCCTCCTCATCCCGCTCATCGAAGGACGCCTCGACGGCGCTCCGGTGTTCGGTGCCGCCAGCGCCTGGGGCTCGATCCTGCCGGCGGTGTGGAGCTTCATGCTGGCGCTGCGCGAGCGGGGCCTCGGCTCGGCGTGGACCACGCTCCACCTCCCGAACGAAAAGGACGTGGCCGAGCTGCTCGGCATCCCGTACGAGCGCTACAGCCAGGCCGGGCTGTTCCCGATCGCCTACACCCTCGGGACGGACTTCAAGCCGGCGCCGCGCCTGCCGCTCGACGCCCTCGTGCACTGGAACACCTGGTAGGCCGCGACCGAGCAACGGACCCAGTCAGGTCACGACCACGAACGCTGTGCGGGATCCGACGCGCCCGAAGCCGTTCTGGAGGCACAGCTCGAGCGCCACCTGGCCCGCCGGCAGCGAGGCCCTCGGCACGTCGACGACGGCCGACGACCATGATCGGTACGAACCCGACGCCACCGTGAGCCCACTCCCGTTGCAGCCACTGCCGTTGGCCGTCACCCACCACGTTCCGCTCTCGTAGGCACGAAAGGCGACGGTGATCGACGGGTCGGCCGGGGTGACCGTGGTCGGTCGGACCGTCAGCTCGTCGAGCTCGACCGACGGCACGCGGCCCCAACGCTCGGCGACGGTGGCGGGGTCGACGGCTTCGATGCCGGCCGGAAGCCCGTCCAGGATCGCCAGGTAGTCCTGCCAGCAGTAGATCTCGTCGTCGCTCGTCCAGTGCTGCTTGGCGTCGAGGCTGGTGCAGTCCCACGACGTCCCGTCACCCGGCGGGCGCTGGCCCTGGACCAGCTTGTACGAACCGATGCTGAGCCATCCGCCCTCGCCCACGCGCGTCGCCTTGGCGAGAAACTCGGCCGGCGGGTCGTACGTCCCCCGCCCCCCGCCGGCGACCGCGACTCGCTCGTAGTAGGGCGGCACGAGGCGGGCCTCCTCGGTGATCCCACTGGAGTACGTGCGGGTGAAGGCGAAGCAGCGGTTCAAGACGTCGAGCGCGATGGCGTCGGTGACCTGGTTGGAGTTCGGTCCGAACAGTCCCCACGCCCGAGTGTGGCCGCGTGCCGCGAACGCATCGAGCGAGCCACAGGATTCGACGATCTGGTCGTCTCGGCCGAGGCGGGGCAGGTCGAGCCGGGACTGACCGTTGCTGACGAACGACCAGCCATAGACGTCGCGGAGCAACGCGAGGTCCCGCCAGCTGGCGTACTGGTTGCCGTTGAAGCACCGGCGGTCGGTCTCCTCGACACGATCAGGGACCACCACGCCGACCGCGAACAACCCGCGGACGCGCAGCGCCTCGGCCACGTCGAACAACGTCACGGCACCGTCGACGAGCTGGCACGAGCGCGTCTGGCCGACCATGGCTCGTCCGAACTGCAGCGTGACCATCGGTGGCGTGGTCACTCGGAACGAGGTCACCGCCTCGTCACCCACGCCACCGTCGCCATCCCGTGCGCGCGCCACGGCCAGGTAGTGCCCACGCCCGAGGAGCGCGGTGAACGACCACGTCGTCGCCAGCTGACCCGGACCGGCGAGCGCGGCGGGTAGGTACGTGCTCGCGACGGCGAACCGGCCGTCCGCCTGCAACCAGAGGTTGTCCGCGAGGCGCAGCACCGCCACCTCGGCATCCGCGACGCCAAGGGGTGACGCCGCCGTCCCCCACATCACCAGCGCCGGACCGACGATCTCGCCGTCCGCCGGTTGGCTGATGGTCACACCCGCGACTGCGCCGGCAGCGCCACCGGTCAGCACCGGCGCGAGCCCGGCGACGATCAGCACCACCATGCTGGCCACCGTGGCCCGACGTCGCCTCGTGCGCACCCAGCCCTCCTGGCCCCCTGAGCGACGCAGACTACCGCGCGCCTACTCCACGAGCCGGAGACCGGTGGGGGCGATGCTCGGCTCGGACTGGGGCAGGTCGACCACGAACTCCGTGCGATGGCCCGGGAAGATGTGGACGCTCAGCAGCACCGGCCGCCCGTCGGCGTCGTTGGTGACGCGCTCGCAGCGCAGCACCGGCGAGCCGGGCGGGATGCCGAGCTTGGCCGCATCGCCGGGCTCCGCGGCGACGGCTCCGATCGTCTGGCTGGCGCCACCGAGGGGCACGGCCAGCAGCTCGTAGAACGGCGACCGCTCGACCGCCGCCCGCGAGAGGTGCTCGGCCAGGGAAGCGGGGCACCACACCGTGACCAGCGCGAACGGCTCGCCGTCGGCGAGGTTCAAGCGCCGCACGCGCAGCACCTGGTCGGTGCCGAGGATCCGCCGCACCCGAGGCTCGGCCGGCGCGAACGCGAACTCGAGGATCTGTCGCTCGGGGCGCAGACCGCTGGCGGTCAGCTGCGACTCGATGGTGGCCAGCCGACCGAGGCTCTGGCGGAGCGGGTCACCGGCCACGAACCATCCGACCCCTTGTCGAGCGTCGAGCAGCCCCTCGTCCCTGAGCACCTCGAGGGCGCGGCGCACCGTGACACGACTGGCGCCATACTGCTCGGACAGCTCGGCTTCGCTGGGGAGCAGCCGCCCGGAAGGGAACTCGCCGCCCTCGACGCGCTCGCGGAGGGCGTCGGCGATCTCGCGGTACCGGATCGTTCGCATCAGCCTCGCCTCCTGATGGTCACCTCGTCGTGCGGACGTTCACCCCTTCGTGCCGACGCGCCCCTCGCGCAAGACGCCGACGGCCTTGGCCACGGCGGTGGGGAACTGGTCGAAGTCGTCGGGCATGGCGATGGGCGCGTGCGGTGTGGCCTGGGTGATCCCTTCGATGCCAGTCGGGGAAGAGCCACCGAACACGAGGGTGTCCTCGGCCAGCGCCATCCGCCGGGCAGCATCGACGACGGCATCGAGGTCAGGGTCGGGCGCGCCTCGGTCGATCGAATCGAGGACCTCGCGTGACAGCACGAGCTCGGTGTGCAGCTCGACGAGCGGCTGCACCTGGCGTGTCGCCGCCTCCACACCTGGCGCGGGCCCGGCCGCCAGCGCGTTCACCCGGCCGAGGTCGTAGGCCGAGTGAGCCCAACCGTGAGGTCCCGAGAAGTCGACCAGCTTGCGGGCCGCGAGGAAGGTGGTGAGCCGACCCCGGGCCTCGTCGTCGATGGCCGCCCAGGCCTCGTCCGAGATGGGCGCCAGCTCCCGATGCAGATGGTTCACGGGGTCACGATCTTGAGGCTGGCGATGCCGAGCGAGCTGTCGGTCGATGGCGATGTGCCGTGCTCGGCCGCTTGCTCGATGCCCAGGACGTCGGTGTCGGTGAACAGGTAGGTGTGCAGGTGCCGATCGAGGGTCGCGGCGCAGCCACTCCAGCGTCATCACGGCATGCTCCTTGTCCTCTTCGCGGTTGTGACCGAGGATCTCCGCGAGTGCGCCGTCGGTCGTGGCCTCGGCTCGCTGGTCGTACCAGTCGACGGCCTCCAGGTCCTCCATGATCGAGACGATCGCCCGGTGCCGGTCGACGGTGCCCTCCGACAAGCCGGCCTCGTGCAGCCCAGCGCTCGAACCTGCCACGGCTACCACTCCTCGTCCGTCCCGCTGTCGCTGGATCTGGTTTGCCTGCGGTACGTGCCGGGTCGGACACTACCTGCGGTCGAATGCGGCGCTACCCACCACTTGTCTTGTACTTGTATGGTATCGTCGGTGTGACCGGACGAAGGAGAGCACGACATGGCCGTCACTGCAGGCACGCCGATCGAGCTGGTGGACGAGGTGTACGCCACGCTCCCCGACCGGGCCGCCGTCGGGCGACGCCGCCTCGGTCGGGCGCTGACGCTCACCGAGAAGGTGCTCATCAACCACCTCCGTGACCCGGAGGGCCAAGAGCTCGAACGAGGTCGCAGCTACGCCGACTTCCACCCCGACCGCGTCGCCATGCAGGACGCCACTGCGCAGATGGCGCTACTGCAGTTCATGACTGCAGGACTCCCCGAGGTGGCGGTGCCCTCGACGGTCCACTGCGATCACCTCATCCAAGCGCGCGCCGGCGCCGACATCGACCTGAAGTTCGCCCTCGACATCAACAGCGAGGTGTACGAGTTCCTCCGCACCGTCTGCGCCAAGTACGGCCTCGGCTTCTGGAGGCCGGGTAGCGGCATCATCCACCAGGTCGTGCTGGAGAACTACGCCTTCCCCGGCGGGATGATGATCGGGACCGACAGCCACACCCCGAACGCGGGCGGGCTGGGGATGGTGGCCATCGGCGTCGGCGGCGCCGACGCGGTCGATGTCATGACCGGCTTCCCGTTCAACGTGCGGTGGCCGAAGGTCATCGGCGTCCGGCTCACAGGCTCGCTGTCCGGCTGGTCGTCGCCGAAGGACGTCATCCTGAAGGTCGCCGAGATCCTCACGGTGGCCGGCGGCACCGGCGCGATCGTCGAGTACTTCGGCCCGGGGGCGGACTCCATCAGCGCCACCGGCAAGGCCACCATCTGCAACATGGGGGCCGAGATCGGCGCCACGACCTCGCTGTTCCCCTACGACGACAACATGGCCGCCTACCTGAAGGCCACCGGGCGCGAAGCCATCGCCGACGCCGCCACCAAGGTGGCCAGCGACCTGCGGCCCGACCCCGCGGTCGAGGCCGACCCGGCGACGTACTACGACCGCGTCGTGGAGATCGACCTCGACGAGCTGCGGCCCCTCATCAACGGTCCCGACACCCCGGACCTCGCCCACAGCGTCGGCGAGGTCGGCGCCTGGGCGCGTGCCAACGGCGTGCCGGTGGAGGTCAGCTCGGCCCTCATCGGCTCGTGCACGAACTCGTCCTACGAGGACATCACCCGCGCCGCGTCCATCGCCCGCCAGGCCGCGGCCAAGGGCCTGCGCGCCAAGACGCAGCTGCTCATCACGCCCGGCTCCGAGCAGGTGCGGGCCACCATCGAGCGCGATGGCCTGCTGGCCGACCTCGAAGCGATCGGCGGGCAGGTGCTGGCCAACCCCTGCGGACCGTGCATCGGCCAGTGGGACCGCACCGACCTCGACCCGTCGAGGGTCAACACCATCGTCAACAGCTACAACCGGAACTTTCCCAAGCGCAACGACGGCAACGCCAACACCAAGAGCTTCGTCACCTCGCCCGACACGGTGATCGCGTACGCGCTCGCCGGCACGCTCGACTTCGACCCGTTGACCGGCACCATCACCAACGGCGAGGGCGTGGAGGTGCGCCTCGACCCACCCGTCGGTGAGATCCTCCCGGCCCGCGGCTACGACCGCGGCGAGGACACCTTCGAGGCCCCACCGGCCGACGTCAGTGACGTCATGGTCGTCGTCGATCCGGCGTCCGACCGCTTGCAGCTCCTCGAGCCGTTCCCGGCCTGGGACGGGCAGGACTACGTCGACCTGCCGGTGCTCATGAAGGCCAAGGGCAAGTGCACCACCGACCACATCTCAGCGGCCGGACCGTGGCTGAAGTACCGCGGTCACCTGGAGAACATCTCGGGCAACCTGTTCATCGGCGTGGTGAACGCCTTCACGGGCGCCGTCGGCGAGGGCAAGGACCAGCTCGACGGCGAGACCCGGTCGTTCCCCGACATCGCGAAGCACTACGGCGAGGCTGGGGTTCCCTGGTGCGCCATCGGGGACCAGAACTATGGCGAGGGCTCGTCGCGGGAGCACGCCGCCATGGAGCCGCGGTTCCGCAACGGCCGGGTGATCTTCGCCCGCTCGTTCGCCCGCATCCACGAGACGAACCTGAAGAAGCAGGGCCTCCTGCCGCTCACCTTCGTCGACCCGGCCACCTACGACCTCATCGACGAAGACGACCGCATCTCCGTGCTCGGCCTGGGCCAGCTCGCACCCGACGAGCCGGTGCACTGCCAGATCCGCAAGCCCGACGGCACCGTCATCGACTTCCCGTGCACTCAGACGTTCTCCCCCGAGCAGATCGAGTGGTTCCGGGCCGGATCGGCCCTCAACATCATCCGAGCAGGCCGGTGATCACGAAGCCATCCCACGGTCGACGTCCTGGTGAACAACGCAGGCCTGATGGGCCTTCCGGAGCGCCAGACGGCCGATGGTTTCGAGATGCAGTTCGGAGCACGGCCCCCGCGGCGCTCGATGCTGGCCGTGCCGCGCGTCCGAGCTCCGAGTACTGGATGGCGACATTCATGCGGAGCCCCCCGGACGACCGGACGTGACGAGCGAAGAAGTCGCCCCGGTCGACGACGGTGAGG
>CAZTVJ010000056.1:0-9410 GCA_964616935.1 uncultured Acidimicrobiales bacterium
GCTCCGACGAGTCGTGGCTGGCCTCGTCCCACATGAGCGACCGCTGGCCGTCGCTGTCCCACAGGCTCGAGTGGATGTGGCACGACGAGCCGACATCGCCTGCGTCCCACTTGGCCATGAACGTGATCGAGCGGCCGTTCAGCGCGGCGATCTCCTTCGCGCCGTTCTTGTAGATGGCGTTGCGGTCGGCCATCTCGACCGCGTCGGCGTAGCGGAGGTTGATCTCGTGCTGGCCGAGCCCGGCCTCGCCCTTGGAGAACTCGACCGGTACGCCGGCGCCGTCGAGCCCGTTGCGGATCTGGCGGATGAGGTACTCGTCCTTGGTGGTCTGGAGGATGTGGTAGTCCTCGACGTAGTAGGCGTGCGGCGTCAAGCCGCGGTAGCCCTTTGCCGCCGCCTCCTCGTAGCTGTCTCGGAAGAGGAAGAACTCGATCTCGGATCCGAGCATCACCTTGAAGCCGAGCGAGCGCGCCCGCTCCACCTGGCGCTGGAGGATGCGCCGGGGTGACTCCTCCACGGGGGCGCCGGTATCGACGTCGACCAAGTCGCACACGACCAGCGCGGTCTTGTCGAGCCAAGGCACAAGGCGGATGGTCGAGAGGTCGGGGACGCAGCGCACGTCGCCGTAGCCCTGCTCCCAGTTGGCGAACCGGTAGCCCGGCAGCGGTGTCATGTCGATGTCGAGCGCGATGAGGTAGTTGCACGCCTCGATGCCGTTCGTGGTGCCGTCACCTGCTGGTGCGCCGACGAACTCACGCCAGAAGTGACCCGTCACGCGCTTGCCCATCAGCCGCCCCTGGAGGTCGGGGAACACGGTGAGCACGGTGTCGATCTCACCACGGTCGATGAGGGCGTCGAGCTCTTCGGCGGTGAGGGTGCGGCGGGTCGACATGGGCTACTCCGGGGTGGTGTACGCGGCGGTGATCCCACCGTCGACGATGAGGGATTGGCCGGTCATGAACGACGACTCGTCGGAGGCCAGGAACAGCGCTGCGTTGGCGATCTCCTCGGGCTCGCCGAAGCGGCCCATCGGGATGTGCACGCGCCGCCGTTCCCGCTTGGTGTCGTCGGACAGGAACTTGGCCAGCAGGGGCGTCAGGACCGGTCCCGGGCAGAGCGCGTTGGCGCGGATGCCTTGGCGGGCGTAGATCACGGCGATCTCGCGGGTCATGGCCAGCACCGCGCCCTTGGACGTGGTGTAGGCGAGCTGTGGTGTGGCCGCTCCCATGTGGGCCACGAACGACGCGACGTTGACGATGGAGCCGCCACCCGAGTCGAGCAGCGCTGGGATGCCGTGGCGGCAGCACAGGAACACGCCTTTGACGTTCACGTCCATCACGTCGTCCCAGGTGCCGAGGGGTGTCGTGGTCGGGCCGTCGTCGTCGCCCGGGCTGATGCCCGCGTTGTTGTAGAGCACGTGGAGACCACCGAACGACCCGACGGCATGGGCGACGAGCGCGGCGACGGAGTCGTCGTCGGCGACGTCGACGTGCGCGTAGCTGGCCTCGCCACCGGCGGCTCGGATGGCCTCTACCGTCTCCTCACCGTCGACGACGTCACCGACGACGACCTTCGCGCCCTCGGCCGCGAACAGCTCGGCGGCCACCCGGCCGAGGCCGGCGGCGGCGCCGGTGATGAGCGTGACCTTCCCGTCGAGTCGGCCCATCTGCCCCCCAATTGGTCTGTTTCCGTCACTCTAGGCACCCGTGGCCCAGGGTGGCAGGGCGCTACCCCGTGCTGACGAAGACGTTCTTCAGCTCCGAGTACGAGTCCATGGCCGTCATGCCGAGCTCACGGCCGATGCCGCTCTGCTTGAACCCGCCGAACGGGGTGGCGACGCGCACGGAGGAGTTCGAGTTGACCGAGATGGTCCCCGTCTCGAGGGCGCGGGCCACCCGCAGCGCCCGAGCGCCGTCGCGGGTCCAGATGGAGCCGGAGAGCCCGTAGATGCTCGCGTTGGCCAGCGCAATCGCCTCGACCTCGTCCCGGAAGGGGAGCACGGCGACGACCGGCCCGAAGACCTCCTCGTTCGCCACCCGGCTCGCCGGGGAAGCGGGCGCGACGACGGTCGCCGGGTACCAGTAGCCCGGCCCGCTCGGGCTCGGCCCGCGGTAGAGCACGTCGTCGTCGCCCGTGACGAACGACGCCACGCTGTCGCGGTGCTGGGCGGTGATCAGCGGGCCCATGGACACCTCGGTGAGCGGGTCGCCGACGGTCCAGGCCGCCGTGGCGGCGACGAGCAGCCCGACGAAGCGGTCATAAGCACCCGCCTCGACGAGGATCCGGCTGCGCGCACAGCAGTCCTGGCCGCTGTTGTCGAAGACGGCACCGGGCGCCGCGGCGGCGGCCGCCTCCAGGTCGGCGTCGGCGAACACGACGTTGGCCGACTTGCCGCCGAGCTCGAGGGTGACGCGCTTCAGGCTCGCGGCCGAGGCCACGAGGAGCCCTTGGCCCACCTCGGTCGAGCCGGTGAAGCCGATCTTGACGACGTCCGGGTGCTCGACCAGTCGCTGGCCCACCACGGAACCCGGCCCGACCACCACGTTGAGCACGCCCGGCGGGATGCCGGCCTCCAGCGCCAGCTCGCCCAGGCGCAGCGCCGTGAGGGGGGTGAGCTCGGCCGGCTTGAGCACGGCGGTGTTCCCGCACGCGAGCGCTGGCGCCGCCTTCCAGGACGCGATGAGCAGTGGGAAGTTCCACGGCGTGATGAGGCCCACCACACCGAGCGGTTCGTGGAAGGTCATGGCCACCCCGCCGGCGACGGGGGTGGTCTGCCCGTGGTGCTTGTCGATGGCACCGGCGTAGTAGTGGAAGACGTCCGCCGCGGCCGCCACCTCGCCCCGGCTGGAGGCGATCGGCTTGCCGACGTTGGCTGTCTCCAGGTGGGCCAGCTCTTCGGCGTGGTCGTGGATGCTGTCGGCCAAGCGCCGCAGGAGCCGAGCGCGGTCGGCCGGCGCCACCGCGCGCCACGCTGGCAGTGCCTCTCGGGCTCGGGCCACCGCGTCGTCGACCTCGTCGACGCCGGCCTTCGGCAGCTCCCGTACGAGCTGCTCAGTGGCGGGGTTGATCACGCGGACCGTGTCGCTCATGGCCACCTCGGGCGGACGTCGGGAAATCCTCTGGTTCCAGACCTTAGCGAGGATCGGCCCGAGCCGGTCGCGGTAGCCTGGCCCCGTGAAGGCGATCGTGGCCGTTCCCGGCCGGCTCAGCCCGAAGGCCGAAGGCATGCGGACCGAGGTCGTCGCCGCCGGCCAGCGCTACCTGCGCGCGCTGCGCGCCGCCGATGCCGAGGGCGCCGTCCTGCTGCCCGACGGCGCGGCCATCGGCGAGGTGCCGGCCCTGCTGGAGCGCTTCGACGGCCTGTTGCTCCTGGGTGGGGGCGATCTCGACCCGACCACCTACGGGTCGAGCACCCGCCACGAGTCCGTGTACGGCGTCGATGCCGACCACGACACCTTCGAGCTGGCCATGGTCCGTGCCGCCCTCGCTGCCGACCTGCCCGTGCTCGCCGTCTGCCGGGGTTTCCAGCTGCTCAACGTCGTGCTCGGGGGCACGCTGACCCAGCACATCACCGACGGCGAGACGACCGTTCGACACCGCGGCTTCCTGCACGAGGTCGAGCTCGTCGCTGGGTGCCGGGCCGCGCTGGCGATGGGCACGACGCGTCCCTCGTGCTGGTCGATGCACCACCAGGCGCTCGACCGGCTCGGCGACGGCCTGTTCGTCACCGGTCGAGCGGCTGACGGGTGCGTCGAGGCCGTCGAGCGCCCGGGATCCTGGGTCGTCGGCGTCCAATGGCACCCCGAGGACACCGCGGCAGACGATCCTGCGCAGCAGGGCCTCTTCGACGCCTTTGTGGCGGAGTGCGCCCGCCGCCGCTGCGCCGCCGTCTGAGATCGAGCCAGCCCGGTCGTGATCAGCCGTCCCGCCTGACGCCGCGTCAGGCGTCGGCGGTGGCTTCGTCGAGCGCCTGGCTGAGCGTGTTCCAGGCCAGCGTGGCGCACTTGATGCGCACCGGGAACTTGACCACGCCCCGCAGCGCCTCGAGGTCGCCGAGCTTCACCTGGGCATCGAGCGCCGCTTCCTCGGCGGCGGCGGCCTCGTCGCCGTCGAGGGCGTGCTCGTGGATCGACATCATGCCCTTGAACGCCCTCACGAGGGCTCTCGCCTCGTCCATCGAGCGGCCCTTGACCGCAGCCGACATCATCGAGGCCGAGCTCTGGCTGATCGAGCAGCCCTGGCCGGCGATCTTCACGTCCTTCACGATGCCATCGTCGTCCTCCAGGTACACCACGATCTCGTCGCCGCAGAGGGGGTTGAACCCCTCGGCCCGATGGGCCGGCGGCACGGTCAGCTCGCCCCGGTTGCGGGGGTGGCGGTAGTGGTCGAGGATGATCTCGCGGTACAGGTCTTCAAGGCCGGGCATGGCGTGGCAGTCCTTCTAGAGAGCGAAGAAGTCGACGGCGGAACCGAGGGCGTCGACGAGCGCTTCCACGTCGTCGACGTCGTTGTACACGTAGAAGCTGGCGCGAGCCGTGGCGCCGACGCCGAGCACGCGCATGAGGGGCTTGGCGCAGTGGTGACCCGCCCGCACGCACACGTTCGCTTGATCGAGCACCTGGCTGATGTCGTGGGGGTGGAGGTCGCGGAAGGCGAAGCTGACGGCGCCCCCGCGGATCTCCACGTTGGTCGGCCCGTGGATGGTGATGTCGTCCCCGTAGGCCTCCTTCAGGCGGACGAGCGCGGTGCCCGTGACCTCCATCTCGTGGGCTCGGACGTTGGTCATGCCCAGCTCGGTGAGGTAGTCGATGGCGGCGCCGAGTCCGATCGCCTCCGCGATCGGCGGCGTGCCCGCCTCGAACTTCATCGGCAGGACGTTCGGCGTGAACCCGTCGAGGCGGACGTCGGCGATCATGTCGCCGCCACCCAGGAACGGGGGCATGGCGTCGAGCAGCTCCTCACGACCCCAGAGGACGCCGATGCCGGTGGGGCCGCACAGCTTGTGCCCGGTGAAGGCGACGGCGTCGGCCCCC
Organism: uncultured Acidimicrobiales bacterium; assembly: GCA_964616935.1. Classification (GTDB taxonomy): domain Bacteria; phylum Actinomycetota; class Acidimicrobiia; order Acidimicrobiales; family Ilumatobacteraceae; genus CAZTVJ01. The sequence goes on from CAZTVJ010000056.1 coordinate 5,034, forward strand.
ATGGCCTGGACGTCCGTGGGCACGTGGGGGACGTACTGGCTGGCGTCGATGATCGACAGTGCGCCATGCGAGCGGGCCAGATCGGACAGCCAGCGCACCGGGTTGATGGTGCCCAGGACGTTCGACATCGCTGTGAAGCAGAAGGCCTTGGCGCCATCGAGCAAGCGATCGATGTCGCTGAGGTCGAGCAGGCCGTCCGGCGTGAGCGGCACCCAACGGAGCTGGATGCCCCGCTCGCTGGCCAGCATGTGCCAGGGCACGATGTTGGCGTGGTGCTCCATCTGCGTGAGCAGCACGACGTCGCCCTCGCGCAGGTTGGTTCGCCCCCACGAGTAGGCCATGAGGTTGATGGCCTCGGTGGCGTTCTTCGTGAACACGATCTCGCGCTCGCTCGGTGCGTTCACGAAGCGCCGCACCTTCAGCCGGGCCGTCTCGTAGGCCTCCGTGGCCTCCCCGGCGATCTGGTACACGCTGCGATGGACGTTGGCGTTGCACCACTCGTAGTAGTGCTGCATCGCGTCGAGGACCTGGCGGGGCTTCTGACTGGTGGCGGCCGAGTCCAGGTAGACGAGGCGCGAGCCGTTGATCACCCGGTCGAGGATGGGGAAGTCCTTGCGGATGCGGGCGACGTCGAGGCCGGCCATGTCGGGGATCCTCCCAGGGTGGTCGTCAGGCGCGCCAGGCCTCGTAGCCCTCGACCTCGAGGCGCTCGGCGAGCTCGGGCCCGCCGCTGTCGACGATGCGACCGTCGATCAGGATGTGCACCTTGTCGGGCGTGAGCTCGGAGAGCAGGCGCTGGTAGTGGGTGATGAGGACGATGCCCAGCTGGGGCCGGTCCCGCTTCACTTCGGTGATGCCCCGGGCCACGGTGCGGAGCGCATCGATGTCGAGGCCGGAGTCGGTCTCGTCGAGGATGGCGAGCTCGGGCTCGAGGATGGCCATCTGCAGGATCTCGTTGCGCTTCTTCTCGCCGCCGGAGAAGCCCTCGTTGAGGTAGCGATCGGCGAACGATGCGTCCATGCCGAGGCGCTTCATCCACTCCATGATGGACAGGCGCAGCTCGAGGACCGACAGGTCGATGCCCTTGCGGGCGGACAGGGCCTGGCGCAGGAACTGGATGACCGAGACCCCGGCGATCTCCTGCGGATACTGGAAGGCGAGGAACATGCCGGACTTTGCTCGAACCTCGGTGGGCCAGTCGGTGATGTCGTCGCCCTGGTAGAGGATGCGGCCGCGGGTGAGCTCGTACTCGGGGTTGGCGAGCAAGGCGTTGGCCAGCGTCGACTTGCCCGAGCCGTTCGGGCCCATCACGGCGTGGACCTCGCCGGCGAGCACCACGAGATCGAGCCCCCGCAGGATCTCGTCGCCGGTGACCGACTCGCTGGGGCGCGCGTGCAAGTCCTCGATCCGGAGCAGCGCGGCGGCCGGCTCGTGGGGGGCATCCATGGGCCTAGTGTATTTCCCCTACCGCCATAGGGGAAACCCCTACGCCCAGGAAACGGGATCGGATCAGTCCTGGTCGCGAAGCGGCGCCATGGCGAGCCATCAGTGCGGCATGAAGGCGTCGGGGTCGCCGAGCAGGTCGGCAACGAAGGGCGGCAGGTTCCCGCTGGCCACGTCAGCGATGGTGACTCGTTCGAGCACGGCGCGCAGGCTGACCCGAACAGCGAGCCAGACGTCGCGGAGCCGCTCGGCCGCGCCCGTGAACTCCAGCGCCTCAGGTCGCTGGCCGCGCACGTCGGCGAGGGGACCGTCGACCGAACGGATCACGTCGGCGACGGTGATCGTGTCCGGGCTGCGGGCCAGCCAGTAGCCACCCTCGGCGCCTCGCTGGCTGGCGACGAGGCCGAACCGGCGCATCTCGCCGAGGATGTTCTCCATGAACTTCAGCGGGATGTGCTGCGCCTCGGCCAGCACGTCGCCCTTCACAGGGCCAGCACCGGAGCGCAGGGCCAGCTCGCACATGGCCCGAACGGCGTAGTCGGCCTTCGCCGAGATCCTCACCTCACCAGCCCCGGTCGACCCACTCCTGCAGGTGTGGGCGCTCGGTGCCGATGGTGGTGTCGTCGCCGTGGCCCGGAAGGACGATGGTGTCGGCCGGCAGCGTGAACATCTTCGACTCGATCGACTGGATGACCGTCGCGAAGTCGCCGCCCTCGAAGGTGGTGTTGCCCGGGCCGCCGGGGAACAGGGTGTCCCCGGTGAACAGGATGGGAGCGCCCTCGACGAGGAAGCTGATCGAGCCGGGGGTGTGGCCGGGGGTGTGGATGGCGTTGAGGCGCAGCCGGCCCACCTCGATCACCTCGGCATCGTCGAGGAACACGTCGTAGCCGACGTCGACCAGCCGGGGGGCGTCGAGGGCAGTGACCGCCACCTCGTAGCCGGCTTCTCGCATGGCCGGGACCGCCTGGATGTGATCCCAGTGGCCGTGCGTCTCGAGGACTCGCCGCACCCCGGTGCGCCGGGCGAGCTCGAGGAGCTTCTCGTGCTCGTTGGCGGCGTCGAGGAGCACGGCGTCGCCGGTCTCCTTGCACCGGAGCACGAACACGTTGTTGTCGTACGGCCCGACCACGAGCTTGTGGATCTCCAGCCGGCTGTCTTCGAGGTGGAGCGTCATGGCCTCCAGCCTCGCGCGCCGGTCACTCCCCGGGCATCTTGCTCCGCTCCCCGGGCATCGTGCCGGGCCGCTCACCGGGCATGAGGGTCTGCTCGCCGCCAGGTGCATCCCCCTGGGTCTCGCCGGGCATGAGGCCGGTCGTCAGGGGCTCGGCCGTCAAGGCGTCCTCCGTTGTCTCGGTGACAGCGACGGCTTCGGGCCGCATGGCCCTCAGCTTGGTGGCCAGCCCGGCAACCGGCTTCGCCGGGACGGACGAGCGGGCCACCTTGCGCACCCCGATGTCGTCGTCGTCGACCAGCTCCACCAGGACGGTGCTCGCTCCCGCCGCGGTGAGGTTCACGGCGGCTGCGGCCGCAGCCACTCGTACGGTGGGGTCGCTGCTGGCCGCCGCGGCCTTCACGACGCCGGCCGAGCGGGTGTCCTTGATGAGGCTGGCCAGGTAGGCGGCCTTGGAGGCCAGCATCGGGTCGTCGCCGCCAACGAGGGCCGACAGGTGGGGGAGCGCGCCGCCGCCGAGCCTCGCGGCCTCGGCGTAGTTCGGCTCCTCGGGGTCGAGTGCCGCCCGTACGTTCTTCATGGTCACGGCCATCGCAACCTCCTACAGGTCGATCGTGAGGGGGCTCGCCAGCATCGTCGTCTGCTCACTGGTGATGAGGTCGGGTGGCGGGTTGGTGATGTTCGACGTCCCGCCGCCTGTCATCAGGCGATCGCTGCCGGTGACGTGGAACAGGCCGAGGACGTGGCCGACCTCGTGCGCGAGCGTCCACGGGCTCGCGCCCTGTACCACCACGCAGCTCGGCTGGCCGGCGGGGTGCGCGGCGCAGCCGTTGAACGGCGGGACGGTGGAGCGCACGAAGTACGCGATGACGTCGTTGGCCCCGGCGTTGTTCCGGTTGGCGAAGAGCTGGTTCTGCTCGGTCGTGGTGTTGCCGAGCGTGCACTGCCCGACATCGACGTCGTTCAGGGTCGGCAGGTTCAGGTTCTCGGTCGACACGTGCTGAACGTTGATGCCGACGCTGGCGTACACGTCGCGCATGTTCTGGATCATCGTCGCCATCGGGATCGTCGGCGCGGTGAGCACCTTGGCGTGCAGCCGAACCGTCGGTACCAGCGTCCACCACTTGTGCCAGAGCGCGCTGTCGGTGCCGATGACGAAGGTGTCGATGCGGTTCGGTCCCCAGGACACGGCGGTCGGCGCGCTCGTCAGGATGCCGCCGAGGCTCTCCCAGCCGCTCCACCCGCCCGAGTACCACTTGTGCCACATGGCGCTGTTGGTCCCGGTCGCGAACACGTCGAGCCGTCCGGGGCCCCAGGACGACACGTTGGGCGTGGTGGTGAGGGTGCCGCCGAGGCTCTCCCATCCGCTCCATCCGCCGGAGTACCACTTGTGCCACAGGGCACTGTCCGTGCCGGTGACGAAGGTGTCGATGCGTCCGGGACCCCACGACACCGCGCCAGGTCCGGTGGTGAGGACGCCGCCGAGGCTCTCCCATCCGCTCCAGCCGTTGTCGTACCACTTGTGCCAGAGGGCGCTGTCGGTGCCGCGGACGAACACGTCCAGGCGGCCCGAGCTCCAGGAGCAGACGGCCGGCTCGGAGGTGAGGATGCCGCCGAGGCTCTCCCATCCGCTCCATCCGCCGGAGTACCACTTGTGCCACAGGGCGCTGTCGGTACCCCGGACGAACACGTCGATGCGGCCCGGACCCCAGGACACGGCTGCCGGCGACGATGTGAGGATGCCGCCGAGGCTCTCCCAGCCG
>CAZTVJ010000057.1:0-3239 GCA_964616935.1 uncultured Acidimicrobiales bacterium
GACCCGATCGCGATGGCGGCCGCGCGGCTGCGATCGGGCGCGGTGTTGGCGGTGAAGGGCGTCGGGGGGTACCAGCTCGCCTGCGACGCCACGGACGCCGCCACCATCACCGAGCTGCGGCGGCGCAAGCACCGGCCCGACAAGCCGCTGGCGGTGCTGGTGGCCGATCTCGACGCCGCTCACCGCCTGGCGCGGATCAGTGCGGCCGAGGAGGAGCTGCTCGCGTCTCAGGCCGCGCCGATCGTGCTCGTCCGCAGTCGCGGCGCGCTGCCGACAGCGGTGGCCCCGGGTCACGAACGACTCGGACTCATGCTGCCGGCCTCGCCACTCCACCACCTGCTCAGCCGCGCCGTCGACGGCCCGCTGGTGCTCACCAGCGGAAACCGCAGCGAGGAGCCGATCGCCATCGACGATGCCGACGCGCTCGATCGCCTGGCCGGCATCGCGGACGCGTGGCTGACCCACGACCGTCGCATCACGACGCGCCTCGACGATTCGGTCGCGGCCGTCCGCTCCACCGGACCGGTGCTGCTGCGCCGGGCGCGAGGGCATGCCCCGAGCCCGTTGCCCCTGGGCTCGCCGCTGCGCCGCTCCGTGCTCGCGGTCGGCGGCGACCTGGGGAACGCCTTCTGCGTGGCGGCGCGTGACGATGCCTTCGTGTCGGCTCACGTCGGTGACCTCGACGACGACGCGACCATCACCGCGTGGCGTCGCGCGGTGGAACGGCACCTCCATCTGGTGGGGGTACGGCCCGAGGTGGTGGCCCATGACGCCCACCCGGATCTGCAGAGCACCCGCCTGGCCGAGCGGCTGGGTGACGAGCTCGGCATCCCCCGCGTCCCCGTGCGCCACCACCACGCCCACGTGGCCGCGGTCATGGCCGAGCACGGGCTGGCTGGCCCCGTGCTCGGCGTGGCCTGCGACGGGTTCGGCCTCGGTGACGACGGCACCGGCTGGGGCGGCGAGCTCCTGGTGGCGGACGCGTGCGGCTACCGACGAGTGGGGCATCTCGCCGTGGTCCCTCAGCCTGGCGGCGACCTGGCGGTGCGACACCCGGTGGGCATGGCCCTCGCTCACGCGGAGGCCTCGGGCTGCCTGTCAGACGCTCTCGCGCTGCTCGGTCTCGACGAGTCGACCCCCACCGACCGGCTCGGTGGGGTGGACGCGGCGACGCTGCTGCGCGTGGGTGCCTCGATCCCACGGGCGCCCAGGACATCCTCCGTCGGCCGGCTCTTCGACGCGGTCGCCGCCCTCTGCGGCTTGGCCCCCTCCCCTTCGTACGAGGGCCAGCCGGCGATGCTGCTCGAGCAGGCGGCGCTCGTGGTCTCCGGTGACATCGTTCCCCTGGCCGCGTTCGGCGTCGACGATCCGGCGGCGAGGGGGACGCCGGGCCCGATCGTTCTCGATCCCGCGCCGGTGGTGCGGGCGGCCGTCGCAGCCCTCGCCGAGCGTCGGCCGATGGCGCAGGTGGCGGCGGGCTTCCACGCCGCGCTCGCCGACGCCATCACCGAGGTCACCTGCTCCCTGGCCGACCGGGAGGGGCTGACCGACGTCTGCCTCGCCGGCGGGGTGTGGGCGAACGGGCTCCTGGTCGACCTCGTGGCACCCGTGCTGGGGGCGCGGGGCCTGCGGGCGCACCTGGCTCGCCGCGTGCCGCCGGGCGACGGCGGACTCTGCCTGGGCCAGGCGCTCGTCGCCGGTAGCGTTCCGGTGGAGGTGAGCTGACCATGTGCCTTGGTGTGCCGGGCCGGATCCTGGAGATCGACGATGGTGCCGCGCTGCGCACCGGCACGGTCGACTTCGGCGGCACCCGCCGTGAGGTGTGCCTGGCCTACGTCCCTGAAGCCGAGATCGGTGACCATGTCATCGTCCACGTCGGGTTCGCGCTGTGCGTGGTGGACGAGGTCGAGGCGGCCAGGACCTGGGCCCTGCTGGAGGAGATCGCCGCGCTGGACGACGAGCTGGGCGCGCCGACGTGAAGTACCGCGACGAGTACCACGACGATCAGGTGGCACGGGCGCTGCTCGGGCGGATCGAGGCCACCGTCACCCGCCCCTGGACGATCATGGAGGTCTGCGGGGGCCAGACCCACACGATCGTGCGGGAGGGCATCGACCAGCTCCTGCCCGATGCGGTCGAGCTGGTGCACGGGCCCGGCTGCCCGGTGTGCGTGACCCCGCTGTCGCTGATCGACCACGCCCTCGAGCTGGCTCACCGGCCCGAGGTCACCCTGTGCTCGTTCGGCGACATGCTGCGCGTCCCGGGCTCCACCGACGACCTGCTGCGGGCCCGGGCCGCGGGGGCCGACGTCCGCGTCGTGTACTCGCCCCTCGACGCCGTCCGCATCGCCGTGGAGGAGCCGGCGCGCACGGTGGTGTTCTTCGCCGTCGGCTTCGAGACCACCGCACCGGCCAACGCCACCGCAGTGCGACAAGCACGGGACCTGGGGCTCACGAACTTCTGTGTGCTCATGGCCCACGTGCTCGTGCCGCCCGCCATGATGGCGATCCTCACCTCACCCGCCAACCGCGTGCAGGCCTTCCTCGGCCCCGGCCATGTGTGCACCGTCATGGGCTGGGCCGACTACGAGCCGATCGCCAGCGGCTGCAGGGTGCCGGTGGTCATCACCGGGTTCGAGCTCGTCGACCTGCTCGAGGGCATCCTCGCCGCCGTCACGCAGCTGGAGGAGGGGCGCCACGAGGTCGAGAACCAGTACGCCCGCGCCGCCCGCCGCGACGGCAACCCCGGTGCCCGCCAGGTCGTGGAGGAGGTGTTCGAGCCCTGCGACCGGGCCTGGCGCGGCATCGGCGTGCTCCCGTCCTCCGGGCTGCGCCTCCGGCCCGCCTTCGCGGCGTTCGATGCGGCGGGGCGCTTCCCCCGGACCGGTCCCGAGGCGGACGAGCACGAGCGCTGCATCGCCGGCACGATCCTGCAGGGCCAGGCCAAGCCCGACGACTGCTCCGCCTTCGGCACCCTCTGCACCCCCGAGCACCCCCTCGGCGCGCCGATGGTGTCCACCGAGGGCGCCTGCGCGGCCTACTTCGCCGCCGGTCGGCTCGCTCGCCAGGGTGGTGGGGCGGCTGTCTGACCTGTCCTGCCCGCTACCCCTACCCCCGGGCGACACCATCCTCCTGGCCCATGGCAGCGGCGGTCGGCTCTCGGCGCAGCTCGTCGACGAGCTGTTCGTGCCCCGCTTCGCCGACCCGGAGCTGGCCCGCTTGGGCGACGCGGCCGTGCTC
>CAZTVJ010000058.1:0-7344 GCA_964616935.1 uncultured Acidimicrobiales bacterium
GGTCGACCTCGCCGCCACCCCACACCGAGCCGGCTCGAGCCACCACGGCATCGACCACCTCGTGCATCGATACGACGAGCTCTTCCGCCGCGAGCGACGTCACCGCCTTGCCCTCGATGCCGCACGGCACGATGTGGCCGAACATGGCCAGGTCGGGCGCAACGTTGAGGGCGAAACCGTGCATCGTGCGGCCCCGGCCGAGGCGGACGCCGATGGCCCCGATCTTGCGAGGGTGCGGGCCGTCCGGGTCGACCCAGACGCCCGGATGCTCACGGAGCCGGCCGGCGCCGGGCAGCCCGAGGTCGGCGAGCACGTCGATCAGCAGCTGCTCGACCGAGCGGACGTAGGCCACCGTGTCGGCCATGCCGCTGGTCGTGCCGTGCTTGGGCGGAAGCGACACGATGGGGTAACCCACCAGCTGGCCGGGACCGTGGTACGTGACGTCGCCGCCGCGGTCGGTGCGCACGAGCTGCGCGCCCACCGAGGCCGGCGGCACCAGAACGTGGCGTAGATCGCCACGAACGCCGAGCGTGTACACGGGCGGGTGCTCGAGCAGCAGGAGGTGGTCGTCGACCCCGTGCTCGAACAAGGCCCGTTGCAGATCGAGCGCCTCGCCGTAGGGAACGGGGCCGAGCCAGCGAGCCCTGAGGGTCATCTAGAGCTCGGCCTCCCAGTCCCGCGTCTCGAGGACCTCCTTGACCTTCACGAGGAAGCCCGCCGCGTAGGCGCCGTCGAACGCGCGGTGGTCCCAGCTCATGGCCAGGTTGCCCACCGAGTGCACGGCGATGCCCTCGCTGCCGTCCGGGAGCTGGACCACGACCGGCCGCCGCACGATGGCGTCGGTGGACACGATGGCTACCTGTGGCTGGTTGATGATGGCCGCCGTCAGCACCGACCCGGCCGAGCCGTTGTTGGAGATCGTGAACGTGCCCCCCTGGATCTCGTCGGGGCTGAGCTTGCGGGCCTTGGCACGTGTGCCGAGATCGGAGATCTCCCTCGCGATCGCTCGCAGGCGCTTCGCATCGGCGTCGCGCACGACGGGCACCAGCAGGCCCTGGTAGGCGAGGTCGACCGCGATGCCGAGGTCGATGTACTTGTGCACGACCAGCTCGCCGTCGCCGACGCTGGCGTTCAGGTGGGGGAACTCGGCCAGCGCATCCACGATCGCCCGGCTGATGAAGGGCAGGTACGTGAGGCTGAAGCCCTCCGCCGCCTTCCACTCGCCCTTGACCTTGTTCCTGGTGGCATCGACGTTGGCGTAGTCCACCTCCACGACGCTGAACGCGTGCGGGGTGGTGGCGAGCGACATCACCATGTGGGCGCCGGTGAGCTGGCGGATCTTCGAGAGCTTGACCTTCACGTCCCGCTCGCCCGCGTGGACGGCGGCCGCTGGGGCCGGTGCTGGGCTAGGCCGAGCGGGCGCCGCGGCAACGGGAACCTCGGCCGGCGCTGTGGCCGGAGCCGCCGGTGCGGTGGGCACCGCCACCGCGACCGGGGCAGCGCCGGTCTTGTCGATGTGCGCCAGGGCGTCCTCGCGGGTGATGCGGCCCCCGGGGCCGGTGCCCGTGATCTGGGATGGGTCGAGCTGGTGCTCGTTCACGAGCCGGCGGACCACGGGCGACAGCAGGCGGTTGTCACCCGAGGTGGCCGGGACGGGCTCGGCGGCCGTCGTCGATGCGGCGGCCGCCACGACCGGCGGGGGCGCCGCGAAGGGTGCAGCGGCAGGCTCGGCCGCCGCTGCGGGTGCCGGTGCGGGCGGCGCAACGGCCTCGGCCGGCGGCGCAACGGGCTCGGCGGCAGGCTCGACCGTCGGAGCGGGCGCGCTCCCGCCGGGCGCGTCGCCAACGACGGCGATCACCCCGCCGACGGCGACGGTTTCGCCCTCGGCGGCGACGATCTGCTGGAGGAAGCCGCTGATGGGCGACGGCACCTCGGTGTCGACCTTGTCGGTGGACACCTCGAACAGCGGCTCGTCCGCCTTGATCTCGTCACCCACCTTCTTGAACCAGCGGGTGATCGTTCCTTCGGTGACGGTCTCACCGAGCTGGGGCATCGTGACGTCGGCCATCAGCCGTGCAGGCTCCTTCCGGTGAGCGAAAGCACCGTCTCGCCGAACAGCTCGGACAGCGACGGGTGGGGCTGGAGGTACTCGGCCACCTCGTTGACGGTGGCTTCCCAGTTCACGGCCAGATAGCCCTGGCCGAGCTGCTCGGTGACCCATGGACCGACCATGTGCACCCCGAGGATGCGACCACCGGTACCGTCGGGCCGCTTCTCGGCGATCACCTTCACCAGTCCGTCGGGCTCACCGATGATGAGCGCGCGGCTGTTGCCCCGGAACTGGTGCTTCGCCGAGACGATGTCGAACCCGGACTCCTTGGCCGACTCCTCGCTGTGGCCGGCGAAGGCCACCTCAGGATGGCAGTAGATGGCCCACGGCACCCGGTCGTACATGACGGGCATGGGCTGCTCGCCCAGGATCTCCTTGATGACCAGGATGGCCTCGGCGAAGCCGACATGGGCCAGCTGCGGGGTGTTCACGAGGTCGCCGAGGGCGAAGACGCCCGGCTCTCCCGTACGGCAATGGTCGTCGATGTCGACGAAGCCGCGGACGTCGACCTTCACGGCCGTGCCCACCAGGCCGAGCTGGTCCGCGAAGGCCCGCCGGCCCACGGAGACGATGACGATGTCCGTCTCCACCGGGTCGCCGCCCTCGACGAGCACCTTCGTACCGGTGGCGGTGGGCTCGTGTCCGACGACCTTGGTGCCGGTGCGGATGATGATGCCCCGCTTGCCGAAGGCCCGCACGACCACGTTGGCAACGTCGGTGTCGAGCCCGGGGAGGATCTTGGGCAAGAACTCGAGGATGGTCACCTTGGCGCCGAGGTCGGCGAAGGTCGATGCGAACTCGCAGCCGATGGCCCCGCCTCCGATGACGACGACGCTCTTGGGCACGTAGTCCAGCATCAGAACCTCGTCCGAGGTCATGATCGGCCCGCCCACCTCGAACCCGGGGATCGTGCGCGGCACCGACCCGCTCGCCAGGATCACGTTCGTGCCATGCAGCGTGGACGACGAGCCGTCACTGCCGGTGACCGTCACGACGTGGCCGGCACCGAGCGAGCCGATGCCTTCCACGGTGGTGATCTTGCGGGACTTCACCAGCCCCGACAGGCCCTTCCACAGGCCGTCCACCACCTTCTGCTTGCGGGCCTGGCTCACCGAGAAGTCGATGAGGGGCTGGCCGGCCTCGATCCCGAACTCCTTGGCCCCGGCGACGTGGCGGTAGACCGCCGCCGTCTCCAGGAACTCCTTGGCCGGGATGCACCCCCGGTGCAGGCAGGTGCCACCGACCTTGTCCTTCTCCACCATGGCGACGCTGAGCCCCGCCGAGGCGGCGTAGAGCGCGGCGGCATAGCCACCCGGCCCACCACCGATCACCACCAGATCGAACTGCTCGGCCGTCGTGACCACCTCCTGAAGCGTCCGCCGGCAGGTTACCGACCCGCCCGGGCCAACGCGACGGCCGCCATCAGCCGGCTGGCGTGCCGCCGATGGCCCACGATGCTCGTTCGTTGCCTCGCCCGAAGACTGCGACCAGCTCACCTGCGGCCTGCTCGGGCGACGGGGTGAACGTCACGGAGCACCGCAGTCGACCGCCGGGGGCGAGATCTCGGCCGGAACATGCGTCGCCGTCGACGACTCCGGCAACGGGCTCGGCCCGTGGCACGAGGCCGCGCGCTCCGATGACCGCCCAACCCTGGCCCGGATCGCCGACCGCCGGACCTTTGGAGGCCATCTCGACGGTCAGGCCCAGCGCGCCGGTCGTGGGGTCGATCGACACGAGCGTGGCGGACACCCCACCAACCTGGGCCGTAGCGCCAATCGGGAGGAACGAGCCGACCAGTCGATCCTCGCTCTCTCGCCCGGCCTGGACCAGCCAGACGCCGCCAGCAAGGAGGATGGCCAACCCGCAGACGAGGGCAACGGTGATGAGTCGGCGGGTGCTCACAGCCCCTTGATGCTACGGAGCGCGAGGCGAGTCGGGGAGCACCCCATCGCCGATCAGCATGGGCTCCGAGCCGATCTCGTGCGGCTTGAGCCGCCTGGGGCGGCGCGTTCCTAACATGTTGGAGAAATGCCGTGGGTCCGCAGTCCCGGCATCAAGGGCCGTCGGTAGGGTGACCGGACCATGCGGCCGAAGTTCGCCCTCGTCATCATCGCCATCGCCGTCGGTGCCGCTGCCTGCGGTGGCAGCCAGGCGGAACGAGTCATCGCGCCGGTGTCCGTGCCTCCCGGCGCCACCGTGGCACCGGTCGAGAGCACGCCGCCGGCGAGCGGCGAAGCCAGTCCGACGTCACCGGCTGCTGCTGGCGCGCCCGCACCAGCAGTGCCCCAGGCGCTGAACTTCACCGCTCGCCAGGTCGGCGGTGGACAGATCGACCCTGCGACCTACGCTGGCAAGCCGGTGGCCTTCTGGTTCTGGGCGCCCGGCTGAAGCACGTGCAACCAGGAGGCCCCCTCGGTCGAGGAGGCGAACCAGCAGTTCGGGGAGCAGGTCCAGCTCATCGGCATCGCGTGGTCGGGTAGCGACAAGGCCATGCAGGGCTTCGTCGATCGCCACGGGCTCACCTTCCCGCAGGCCAACGACGACGACGGCGCCGTGTTCGCCAAGTTCGGCGTGCCCTACCAGCCGGCGTGGGCGTTCGTGTCGCGTGACGGTCAGGTGGACGTGCACCAGGGCGCCCTCGGTGAAGGCGACCTGGCGGCCAAGCTCCAGGCGCTCGCCGCCTCGTAGGTACACTCGGCCTGTGGGATTCCGCGATCTGAAGCGACGGATGACGTCCTCCCTGGAGGAGCTGGACTGCGCCCGTCTCCAGGACCGCTACATCGGGCTCGACCTCACCCCCATCGGCGAGGCGCCCGTCCGGGAACCGATCCGCGTCGGCGGTGAGGTGAAGCGCCTCCTCATGACCCCACGAGCGGGGTCTCCCACCCTGGAGGTCGTGGTCAGCGACGGCACGGGGGAAGCCACTGCGGTGTTCACCGGTCGCCGGCACCTCGGTGGCGTCGACCATGGCCGCGGGATCATCCTGGAAGGCGTGGCCCACCACGAGCGCGGCCACCTCGTCGTGCTCAACCCTGCGTACACGCTGCTGCCCAAGGGCTAGCGCGGGCGGAGGGGCTCAGGCACCCGTCAGGATGTGGCGCACCTCGTCCTCGGACTCTGCGGTCACGAGCACGATGACCTCGTCGCCGAGGCGCACCATCGTGTCACCGCGCGGCACGATCACCCGGCCGGCTCGGATCACGGCGACGACGGTGGAGTCGCGAGGGAGCCCCAGCTCCTGGATCTCGCGGTCGTTGGCGAGGCTTCCTTCGGCCAGGGTGACCTCGCACAGCTTGGCCTTGCCACCCTCGAACGACAGCAGGCGCACGAACGTGCCGACGCTGACGGCCTCTTCGACGAGCGCGGTGAGCAGATGGGGGGTGGAGACGGCGACGTCGACGCCCCACATCTCGGTGAACATCCACTCGTTCTTCGGGTTGTTCACACGCGCCACGACGCGCGGCACGCCGAACTCCTGCTTCGACAACAGGGCGATGACCAGGTTGTCCTCGTCGTCGCCGGTCACGGCGGCCATGACGTCGGCTTCGTCGAGCTTGGCCGCCGCGAGCTGCGTGACCTCGCACGCGTCGGCCTGGAACCACGTGACGCCCTTCGGCTCGCCAGCGGCGCTGTGGCGCCGCACCACCGCTCCGTCGGAGTCGATGATCATCACCTGGTGACCGGCGTCGTGCAGCTGCTCACCGATGAATCGCCCGACGCTGCCGCCGCCGGCGATGATGACCTTCATCAGTGGCCTCCCTTGGCCGGCCCGACGAGGTGGGCATCGACCTGGGCCTGCGCATCGCCGGCCGCGGCGAGGTGCACGACGTCACCCTCCTGCAGCACGGCACCGGGCTTGGGCACCGAGGCGATGCCGTAGCGACTGATCGCCATGACCCGCAGGATGCCCGGCAGCTCGAGCTCGTCGATCTGGTGACCACCCCAGGCGCCGGGCAGGATGCGCTCGATCAGGACGACCTTCGCGCTCGGGTCGATCCACTCCACCGCCGGTTCGTCGGGCAGGAGGCGCCGCAGGACCTGTTCCGTCGTCCATGCCACGGTGGCCACGGTCGGGATGCCGAGCCGCTGGTAGATCGTCGCCCGACGCGGGTCGTAGATGCGCGCCACCACCCGATCGATGCCGAAGGTCTCCCGCGCGACTCTGGCGATGAGGATGTTCGAGTTGTCACCGTTGGTGACCGCCGCCAGGGCCACCGCCTGCTCGATGCCGGCTTGGGCGAGCCGATCGCGGTCGAAGCCGATGCCGGCAACCGTCGTGCCGGAGAAGCCCTCGCCGAGGCGGGCGAACGCCTCCGGCCGCCGGTCGATCACGGCGACGGTGTGTCCGGCGGAGGTGAGGCTCAACGCCAGGGACGACCCGACCCGTCCACAGCCGACGACCACGACGTGCACGCTGACCGACCTCCTCTGACTGCCAGCGGCGCATCCTACCCACGGCGGCCGACACCACCCGGCGGCCAGGCGCGGCCGCCTGGCCGACACATGGCAGAGTTGCAGCCGGCATGTACTCGACGATGAAGCGCATCTTGATCGGTCCGCCGATCGCCTCGACGGAGGAGCACCACCAACGGCTGATCAAGATCATCGCCCTGGCGGTGTTCGCGTCCGACGCCATCTCCTCCACCGCCTACGCCACCGAGGAGATCCTGCTCGTGCTCGTGCCGGTCGACGGCATGGAGGCGTTCAAGTTCCTCGTGCCGATCTCGCTCATCGTCGTGGCCCTGCTGGCCATCGTCGTCATCAGCTACCGCCAGACGATCTACGCCTATCCGAACGGCGGCGGCTCCTATGTGGTCTCGAAGGAGAACCTGGGCAGGACGCCGGCTCTCGTTGCAGGATCGTCCCTGCTCGTGGACTACGTGCTCACCGTGGCCGTCTCCATCTCCGCCGGTGTGGCCGCCATCACCTCGGCCTTCGGCGAGCTCCGGCCGTACCGGGTCGAGATCTGCCTGGTGTTCCTCGTCTTGATGACGCTGGCGAACCTGCGCGGCGTGAAGGAGTCCGGCCGCCTGTTCGCCGGGCCCACGTACGTCTACGTGGTCTCGCTGGTCGCCCTCATCGGCGTGGGCCTCTACAAGGTCTTCATCTCCGGCCTCGGGGAGATCCCGAACCAGGAGGAGGCGCTGGCCGAGCTCACCGACAACGGCAAGACCATCGGCATCGTCGGGGCCTTCATCTTGATGCGCGCGTTCTCCTCCGGCGCGGTGGCGCTG
>CAZTVJ010000059.1:0-5509 GCA_964616935.1 uncultured Acidimicrobiales bacterium
GTTCTTCCTCGACTACGTGGGCGTGGGCCGGCTCGACCCTGTCGTCGTCGAGGAGATCGTCGCCGGCGTCGCCGAGGGCTGTCGCTTGGCCGGGTGCGCACTCGTCGGGGGTGAGGTCGCCGAGCACGGCGAGGGTCACTCGATGGATCTGGCCGGGTTCGCCGTCGGTGTCGTCGAGCGCTCGGCGATCTTGAGCGGCGCCTCGATCGAGCCCGGTGACGTCCTCGTCGGGCTGGCCTCGCCCGGGCTGCGGTCGAACGGCTACTCACTCGCGCGCAAGGTGCTGCTGCCCCGGCCCGAGCTGCTCGACGACCCCGCCTGGGACGGCGCCCCGACCTCGTTGGCCGACGAGCTGCTGCGGCCGTCGGTCATCTACTCGCCGGCGATGGCTGCGCTGCGGCGAGCGGTTCCCGTCCACGGGTTCGCGCACATCACGGGAGGGGGCATCGCCGCCAACCTGGCTCGGGTCCTGCCCGTCGGCGCCGATGCGATCGTGCGCGCCGGGTCGTGGCCGGTGCCGCGCATCTTCGCCGAGGTGCAGCGCCGCGGCGACGTGAGCGACGCCGAGATGGCGAGGGTGTTCAACCTCGGCATCGGGATGATCGCCGTCGTGCCACGCGAGGCCGTTGACGATGCTGTCGCCGCGCTCGGAGACGCCCTCGTCATCGGCGAGGTCGTGCCCGGCACGGGTGCGGTGGTGCTCCGGTGACTGCCTCGCTCAGGTCCCGAAGCGCTCGCGCAGCTCGAACTTGAGCACCTTGCCGGCGGGGTTGCGGGGCAAGACGTCGACCACCTCGAGGCGGCTCGGCAGCTTGAACCGAGCCAGCCGATCGTCGGCGAAGCCGCGCAGCTCGTCGAGGGTGAGCGACTGGTCGGGCCGCAGCGCGGCTACGGCCACGACCACCTCGCCCCAGCGCTCGTCGGGTAGGCCGATGACGGCGACCTCGGCGATGGACGGGTGCTCGTAGAGGACGCTCTCCACCTCGGCCGGGTAGACGTTCTCGCCGCCGGTGATCACCATGTCCTTCACGCGGTCGGCGATGAAGAGGAAGCCATCGGCGTCGAGATAGCCGATGTCGCCGCTGTGGAACCACCCCTCGGCGTCGATGGCGGCTCGGGTGGCATCCGGTTTGTTCCAGTACCCCTTCATGATGTTGGGGCCGCGTGCGCACACCTCGCCCCTGGTCATCGGCTCGTCGATCACGGCGCCGAGCGGATCGACGAGTCGCACCTCCGTGAACAGTGGTGACTTGCCCGCCGATCCCAGCTTGGCCAGCCCGAATTCTGAGGTGAGGAACGTGAGGAACGGGGCGGTCTCGGTGAGGCCGTAGCCCTGGTTGATGGGGATGCCGCGGCCGTTGTAGACCTTCATCAGCGGCTCGGGCACCGGAGCGCCGCCGCACACGATGAGGCGCAGCGAGTTCAGGTCGCTGGTGGCGAAGTCCGGGTGCTGGCTGACGAACAGCAGCATCGCCGGGACGGCGAAGGTGGTGGTGACACCGTAGCGAGGCACGTCCTCCAGGAACCGGGCCGGGTCGAACGAGCGGTGCAGCACGATCTCGCCGCCCTTTTGGAGCGTCACCAACGTCGTCACGTTGAGGCCGCCGATGTGGAACAACGGTGCCACCAGCAGCGTGACGTCGTCCTCGACGACATCCATCGTGTGGAGGCTGTTGGTGTTGTTCCACCAGAGGTTGCCGTGGGTGAGCATGGCGCCCTTCGGTCGCCCCGTCGTGCCCGAGGTGTACATGATCACCGCCACCTCGTCCGCGTCCACCGGCTCCGCCTCGCCCAACGGTGCGGCATGCATCGCCACGGTGGCGATGCTGGGCCAGCCCTCGGCGGCTTCGTCCGCGGCGAGGTAGTGGCGGCAGGGGAGGTCCGCCCTGATGCCGTCGATGACAGCACGGTGGGCGGCATCGGCGACGAGCGTGTGGACGCCGGCGTCGTTGATGATGTACGTCAGCTCGGCACCCGTGAGGCGGAAGTTCAGCGGCACGAAGATGGCGCCCAGGCGGGCCGCGGCGAACATCACCTCGAAGAAGGCAGGTTGGTTCAAGCCGAGGAAGGCCACACGGTCACCGTGGTTGACGCCATGGGCCCGCAGGCCGGCCGCCAGCCGATCGATGCGTTCCTGCAGCTCGCCATAGGTCCAGGTGACATCTTCGAAGGTGAGGGCGCGGCGGTGCGGGCTGCGCCGGGATCGCTGGACCAGCCAGTTGCCCAGGCTGATATCAGGTGACGACATGACGGAACCCCCTTGACCGAGTGGTCGCACGATATTCGGGTGACACCGTCGTGTGCCGGACGTACGGTCCACAGCAGCTCGACCAGCACGAGAGGAGGCGAAGGCCATGACCACCCACGGATCGACCCGCGCGACGCGCGCCACGTTGCCCACGTTCACCTTCGCCCCCTTCCCGATGAGCAAGGAGCTCCTCTCGTGCAGCATCTTCCGACCGTCCCGCCCGCGCTGGGCTGGGACGAGCGCTTGGCGGCCCTCGCCGCCGACCTGCCACCCGAGCTGACCGTCGGGCGCGTTGCCCGTGTCGATCGCGGCCGGGCCACCGTCCTCACGTCGGGTCACGCCTTACGTCCCTCGACCCCCGAGCCGGTCGCCGTCGGCGACTGGGTGGCCGTCGATCCCCTGATCGACCGCATCCACACCGTGCTGCCTCGGCGCTCAACCATCAGCCGGCGCGACCCGGACACCCCCGCGGTCGGGCTCGTGCTCGCCGCCAACGTGGACCGTGTGCTCGTGGTCCAAGGCGTCAACAAGGGCCTCAACCAGCGTCGACTCGAACGCGAGCTGGTGGTGGCCTGGGAGGGTGGCAGCCTTCCCGTGGTCGTCCTGACCAAGGTGGACCTGAGCCCGGATCCCGGGGCCGCGGTGGCCGAGGCCGAGGGGGTGGCCCTGGGCGTCGACGTCGTGGCGGTCAGCAGCGTCACCGGCGAAGGGCTCGACCGCCTGGCCGGCTTCCTGTCAGCTGGCACCACCTTCGTCGTCATGGGCGCCTCTGGGGTGGGGAAGTCGACGCTCGTCAACCGCCTCCTCGGTGAAGATCGTCAGCGGACCCAGACGATCCGCGAGGCCGACGGGCGAGGTCGTCACACGACGACGGCGAGCCAGCTCGTCATGGTGCCCGGCGGAGCCATCCTCATCGACACTCCCGGCCTCAAGGCGCTGGGCCTGTGGGACGGCGAGGAGGGCATCCACCAGGTGTTCGGCGACATCGAGGCGCTGGGCGCCGACTGCCGGTTCGCCGACTGCGACCACCGCACCGAGCCTGGCTGCGCGGTGCGGGACGCCGTCGACCCGTCCCGGTTGGCCAGCTGGCGCAAGCTTCGGCGAGAGCTGGCCCGGACATCGGGTGAGCGATCAGCACGCGAGAACGCCGAGGCCCGCCGTCGTTGGAAGGTGATGGCCAAGGCGCAGAGGGCGCACAAGCCCCGACCCTGACGCTCGTTCGGACGACCCGGACGGCCCTACGAGAGGGCCGGCACCACCTTGTCGGCGACGAGCTGGAGGTGGTCGAGGTCGTGCAGATCGAGCACCTGGAGGTAGAGCCGCCCGATGCCACCGTCGTCACGCCAGCGCCGGACCGTGGCCGCGACCTCGTCCACCAGCCCGCCGGCGCCGTTGGCCCGCAGCTCGTCCGGTTCCCGGCCGATGGCCGCGGCCCGGCGCCGGAACTCGGCCTCGTCGCGCCCGACGCACAGCACCAGCGCGGCCGAGAACGCCATCGAGGCCGGGTCGCGATCGATGGCCGCGCACGCGGCCTCAACCCGGGCGCGCTGGGCGAGGAAGAACTCGAGGGGCACGAACGGCGTGTTGAACTCGGCCGCGAACCTGGCCGCCAGCGCGGGCGTGCGCTTCGGGCCGCCGCCGCCGATGATGATGGGCGGTCCTGGGCGTTGGACCGGCTTGGGCAGGCCGGGCGAGTCGACCACCTGGTAGTGACGGCCCTGGTGCTCGTAGCGGGCCCCGTCCGGTGTGGCCCACAGCCCGGTGATGATCGTGAGCTGCTCCTCGAGGCGGTCGAAGCGCTCGCCCAGCGGAGGAAAGGGGACGGCGTAGGCGGCGTGCTCCTCCGCATACCAGCCGGCGCCGAGGCCCAGCTCGACCCGGCCGCCGCTCATCTGGTCGACCTGGGCGACGGAGATGGCGAGCGGTCCCGGGAGGCGGAACGTCGACGACGTCACGAGGGTGCCGAGGCGGATGCGCTCGGTGTCGCGAGCCAGTCCGGCCAAGGTGATCCAGGCGTCCGTCGGGCCGGGGAGCCCGGTGACATCACCCATCTTGAGGTAGTGGTCGGAGCGGAAGAAGGCATCGAAGCCCAGCTGCTCGGCGGCCAGGGCAACCGCCAGCAGGTCGTCGTAGCTCGCGCCTTGCTGAGGTTCGGTGAAGATCCGGAGCTCCATGGCTGCACAGTACGGTCCGTCAGCGATGCACTCCGAAGCCCTCCGCGACCACGTGCTCGCTCACTCGGTGCAGCGAGGTACGTTCACCCTGAAGTCGGGCAAGGCGAGCACGTGGTTCCTCGACACGAAGCAGACCGCGTGCCGGCCCGACGGCATCGTCCTGGTCGCCGAGGCCGCGCTCGCGCTCATCCCGCACGATGTCGTGGCCATAGGCGGGTTGACCATGGGGGCCGACCCGCTGGCGTTCGGCATCGCTGCCATCGCGGCGTCGCGGGGTCGGCCGCTTCGCAGCTTCAGCATCCGCAAGGAGGCCAAGGACCACGGCATCGAGGGCCGTATCGCCGGGGCGCTGCAGCGGGGCGACCGAGTGGTGATCACCGAGGACACGGCGACGCGCGGTACATCGGCGCTGGAAGCGGCGCGGGTGGTGCGGGCCTACGGGGCCGAGCCCGTGCTCATCCTGGCGCTCGTGGATCGGGGGGGAACGGCGACCGCCCTCGCGGCGGCCGAGGGCATCGAGTTCCGTGCCCTGCTCACCGCGCCCGACCTGGGTTTCCCGTTCGACGGGTGATCGCTCGTCGGGTGCTGGGATGGCGCGCGACACTTCGGTGGTAGGTGAACGACGAGGGGTGGCGCCATGGTTGATGAGCCGATCAGCAGCGGAGCGGGTACTGCGCAGGATCCGTGGCGACTGAAGACCCCCCCGCTGTCGTCGGAGTTCACGATGCATCGGGACACCCGAGACGGCATCGACGTGCTGGTGTGCACCGTGGGCAAGACAGTCCTGCTCTACGACGCGCGCTGCCTCGACGATCTGCACGCCATGCTCGTCGCACATGGTGAGTGGATGGAACTGGGCTCGGCCGACGAGCAGAAGCCGGCCAAGGACGGCACGGTCGAGGCCTGGGCTCGTTCGCCGCAGAACCCGGTCGGCGGCTGGTACGGGCTGAAGAAGGGACTACGAGGCCGCTTCGCGATGTACGTCCCACCGCTCATGGAGCATCTCGGGCGGGCCGAGGTTGAGCACCAGCCCCGCGGCAACCGGATGCGGGTCACCTAGCCCAGGACGGACGTCGGCGGCCGTTGG
>CAZTVJ010000060.1:0-14824 GCA_964616935.1 uncultured Acidimicrobiales bacterium
GCGGCCGGCGCCCGCGTCGCCGTGGCCGATAGAGATGCCGGCGGGGCCGAAGCGGTCGCGGCCGAGCTCGACGGCGCCCGGGCCTCCAGCGCGCTGGCCCTGGCCTGCAACGTCGCGTCGGAGCCCGACGTCGTGGCCGCCATCGATCGCACGGAGCAGACGCTCGGCCCGATCGACCTCTACTGCGCCAACGCCGGCGTCGGTCTCGGCACCGACCTGGAGACCACCGACGACGACTGGCGCACGGCGATGGACGTCAACTTCACCGCGCACCTCTACGCCGCCCGCGCCCTCGTTCCCCGCTGGCTGGACCGAGGCGCCGGCTACTTCCTCACGACCGCCTCCGCGGCCGGCCTGCTGACCCAGATCGGCTCGGCGCCCTACGCGGTGTCGAAGCACGCTGCGGTGGCCTTCGCCGAGTGGCTGTCGATCACCTACGGCGACCAGGGCCTCAAGGTGAGCTGCCTCTGCCCCATGGGCGTGAACACCCCGATGCTCAACCCGCCCGGCGAGACCGACGGCATCGACGCCACGGGCGGCAACGTGGTGAAGGCGACCAGTGCGGTGCTGGAGCCCGAGCAGGTGGCCGAGCTCGTCGTCGCGGGCCTCGCCGACGAGCGCTTCCTGATCCTCCCCCACCCGGACGTGCTCACGTTCTTCCAGCGCAAGGGCAGCGACTACGACCGGTGGTTGGCCGGCATGCGCCGCCTGCAGGCGCGCGTTGCCGGCGCATGAGACGAGCTGTCACGGGGCTCGGCGCGGTCGTCGGCGTCGTCCTGGTCCTGCTGATCATCGCACCGCCTGCTTCGGCGAAGTCCTTCGACCTCCGGGCGCTGTCGACGCGAGCCACGCTGCTCCCCGACGCCACGATGACGGTCGCCGAGGAGATCACCTACGACTTCAGCGGTGGGCCGTTCACCACCGGCATCCGCAGCTTCGAGCCGCGCTCGCGCCCCCAGATCACCGGTCTCGCGGTCACGGACGAGTCAGGGAACGCGCTACGGGTCCTGCCCCCTGGCAACTCGACCAGCGGTGAATGGGAGTGGAAGTTCGCCCCCACGAGCGACGCACGACGGACGTTCACCATCACCTACACGGTCGTCGACGCGGCCTCGGTCGGTCCCGACGTGGGTGAGCTGTACTGGAAGTTCCTCGGCGTCGACCATCCCGGCGTGGGCAACGTCAAGGTGGTCGTGGGCCTCCCAGGCGACTTCCCGCCGGCCTCACCGACGACACCCGACACCGACACCGAGGTCGTCCGGGCGTGGGCCCACGGCCCCCGCAACGGTGCGATCACCAACACGGGCCAGCAGGTCGACCTCGCCGTTCGCGACGTCCCGGCGGGCGAGTTCGTCGAGGCTCGCATCGCCGTGCCGTCCGCCGCCTTCACCGTCGCGCCGCAGGGCGGGCCCCGCCTGCCCACCATCTTGCGCGAGGAGCGGGCGTTCATCGACGACCGCGAGGCCGCCGACCAGCGGGCACGAGCCGGCAACCTCGCCGCGCCCGTCGTCGCGCTCGGCGGAGTCGGCGCCTTCCTGGCCGTGTGGTGGAAGTGGGGCAAGGAGCCCAAGGCGCCGGAGCTGGGCGACTACTGGCGCGAGCCGCTCGACGACCCGCCTGCCATCACGGTGGCCAACCTGTCGTTCGGCACGGTGCCCAGCTCCGCGTTCTCGTCGACCGTCATCGACCTTGCCCAGCGCGGCCACCTGACGATCGAAGAGGAGCGCCGGCAACAGCTCGGCCCCGACACCACCGAGTACCACTTCGTCTGGAAGGGCAACGCCAAGGATCCCTTGCTCGAGCACGAGCGCGAGCTGCTCGAGCAGCTGTTCCAAGGCCGAGCCCGCACCAGCTCCACCGAGTTCGCGGCGTGGGCGCGGACCAATCCCGGCCCTGCGCAGGCCTTCTGGCAGGAGTGGAAGGGCGACGTCCGCACCGAGCTCGACACCCGCGGCTACCTGGAGCGGGGCCGGTCCGCCCCTTGGGTGGCCTGGGCTGCGGTGGTCGCCCTGCTCATCGGCGGCGGTGTCGTGGCGCTCGCTCTCGGAGGCTTGCTGGGGCTCATCCCGCTGGCCGCGGGCATCGTCGTCCTGTGCCTCGGCGGCCTCATGCGCCGCCGCACCACACGGGGAGCGGCGAAGGCAGAGGAGGCCAAGGCGTTGAAGCGGTTCCTCAAGGACTTCTCCACGCTGGACGAAGCCCCCGTCGCCAGCCTGGCCATCTGGGAGCGCTACCTCGTCGCAGCGGTCACCCTGGGCGTGGCCGGCGACCTCGTGCGCGGGCTCGCCATCAAGGTGCCCGAGGTGGCGGCATCGTCGTCGTTCGCCACCTGGTACGTGCTGAGCGGAGGTGGCCTCGGACGCCTCGACGGCATGAGCCGCTTCGGGGGCGACTTCGGCACCGCGGCCGTGAGCGCGCTGGCACCGTCGAGCACCGGCTCGGGCGGCGGGTTCTCCGGTGGTGGTGGCGGAGGGGGCGGCGGGGGCGGCTTCGGGGCCGACTGAGGCCAGGTGGGCCAGGTCGGGCGCCCTCACGTCGGCCCGCTAGGTTCCTCTTCCATGGCGGTACGACTGGATCCGGCCGACGAGTACACGCACGAGCTCGGCCCCGAGCCCAACTTCAACGAGAGCATGTACATCAACGTCTTCGACCCGGCGAACGGCCTCGGTGGCTTCTTCCGCCTCGGCAACCGCGCCAACGAGGGCTACGCCGAGATGACCGTGTGCCTCTACCTGCCGGACGGGCGGGTGGGCTTCATGTACAAGCGGCCGACCATCGAGGGCAACGACCGGCTCGACGCGGGTGGGCTCACATGGGAGATCGTGACGCCCTTCGAGGAGCTGGCCATCCGCTACGAGGGCAAGGTCGTCGTGCTCGACGACCCGACCCAGATGGCGGATCCCAAAGCGGCCTTCACCGACAACCCCTACGCGGAGTGCGTGGTCGAGCTCACCTTCACGGGCCAGGGCCGGGCCTCGATGTTCGGCGGCGAGCCCGACGAGCCGCACGAGAAGCCGGGCGAGGAGTTCGCCAAGGGCCACTACGAGCAGCTCGTCGAAGGCCGCGGTGTCATCCGCGTGGGCGACGAGGAGTGGGAGATCGCCGGCTTCGGGTTGCGCGACCACTCGTGGGGTCCCCGCTACTGGCAGGCGCCGTGGTACTACCGCTGGCTCACCGCCAACGTCGATCGGGACTTCGGCTTCATGGCCAGCCGGGTCGCCAAGCAGGACGGGCCCGGTACCCGGGGTGGCTTCGTGTGGGAGGACGGCAAGGTCCACCTCTGCGACGAGGTCGAGATCTCCACGGACTACGAGGGCGACGACAGCTACCACCGCGCCATCCGGGGCACCCTACGTTCGTCCAAGGCGGGCAAGGAGTGGCAGTTCACGGGCTCGGTGATGAACCTCATCCCGCTGCGCAACCGGCGCCAGGACCCCGACGGCAACACCCTCGTCACCCGGATCAGCGAAGGCATGACCGAGTGGACGCTGCCGGACGGGCGCAAGGGCTACGGCCTCTCCGAGTACCTGGACCAGATCGTCGACGGCCAACCGGTGGGAACCGCGGAGTAGGGAGCGGGCGAGGGGATAGCGTCCGCGGCCGTGCAACCCAAGGACATCTACTCGCTGGTCGGCGTCTCGTCGCCGAAGGTCTCCCCCGACGGCCGGACGGTGGCGTTCGTGGTCAGCCGCGTCGACGAGGCCGAGAACAGCTACCGCGCCCAGGTGTGGCTCGCCGCCATCGACGGCTCGGCACCGCCCGAGCCCTTCTCGAGCGGTGAGCACGGCGACGGCAACCCGTGCTGGTCGCCGGACGGCCGGCGGCTGGCGTTCACCTCCAAGCGCCAGGACAAGAAGAGCACGCTGCACGTGCGCCCCGTGCTGGGCGGCGGCGAGACGGTGACGTTGGCCTCGCTCGACGAGAGCATCGGAGGCCTGGCGTGGTCGCCCGACGGCCGCTGGCTGGCCTTCGAGGCCCGCGCCCGCACCGACCGCTACGAGAGCGACGACCCCCGCAAGCAGCCACCCCGGCGCATCACGCGATTCTTCAGCCGCCTCAACGACGAGGGGTGGGTGTTCGACCGACCGCAGCACGTTTGGGTGCTGCCGGCCGACGGGTCGGCGGCCCCCCGGGATGTCACACCCGGCGAGTTCGAGTTCGAGACCCCTGCCTGGGCTCCTGACTCCACCCGCTTGGTGACCAGTGGTGCCGCTCACGACACGTGGGACACCGACCTGGCGCGCGACCTCTACGTCGTCGGGCTGGACGGCGAAGCCCCCTCGGCCCTGACGACCCACGACGCCTACCTCTTCCAGCCGTCGTGGTCGCCTGACGGCGCCAGGATCGCGTTCCTGGGCAACGACGACCCACTGGTGGATCCGCAGAACGCCAAGGTCGGCGTGCTCGACCTCGGGTCCGGTGAACGGCAGTGGGTGAGCCGGCTGGACCGGAACTGGGCGCCGTACCCGGGCGCCGCACCTCCCGTCTGGGACGGCGAGACCCTGCTCGGCACGGTCGAGGACCACGGCAACGTCCACGTGCGCCGGGTCCCGGTCACCGACCACCCGAAGGGCGACGAGCACGTCGTCGTCGGGGGCGAGCGGTGCGTCACCGGCTTCCACCAGGCCGGCGGCACGTCGGCCTTCACCGCGACGAGCCCGACCGAAGTGGCCGAGCTGTTCGTCGTCACCGAGGGCCGCGAACGCCAGCTCACGTCGGTCGGCGCCGCCTTCGCCGCACGAGTGGCGCCGCGTTCGTACGAGCGCTTCTCGTCGCCCTCGACCGGTGGCGTGGAGGTGGACTCCTGGATCGTGCTGCCTCCCGACTTCGATCCCGAGCGGCAGTACCCGGCGCTGCTCAACATCCACGGTGGGCCCTTCAGCCAGTACGGCAACCGGTTCTTCGACGAGTTCCAGCTGCTCGCGGCCTCTGGGTACGTCGTGCTGTTCTCGAACCCGCGCGGCTCGTCCGGGCGCAACACGCGCTGGGCTCGTGCCATTGCCGGGGCCAAGAGCCGCCTCGACCCCGGCACCGGGTGGGGGTCGGTCGACTACGACGACGTCATGGCTGTGGTCGACACGGCCGTCGCCCGCTACCCGTTCATCGACCCCGACCGGCTCGGCGTGCTCGGCGGCTCGTACGGCGGGTACATGGCCAGCTGGATCATCGGCCACGACGACCGCTTCAAGGCCGCGTGCTCCGAGCGGGCCTGCAACAACCTCCTGACGCTCGAGTACGCGTCTGACGCCGCTGCGGCGTTCCGGACGATCTTCGGTGTCAACCACGTCGACGACCCCACCGAGTACCTGGCCCGCTCCCCCATCAGCTACGTGCAGCGCATGCGCACGCCGCTGCTCATCATCCACTCCGAGGACGACCTGCGCTGCCCGATGGAGCAGGCCGAGCAGCTGTGGGTGGCCCTGCGCCTCCTCGGGCGCGAGGTGGAGTTCGTCCGCTTCCCGGGCGAGAGCCACGAGCTGAGCCGCTCCGGCTCCCCCGTGCACCGCGTGCAGCGCGCCGAGATCCTCCTCGAGTTCTTCGCCAAGCACTTGAAGCCCGACGCCTGATTCGCGCCACGGCGCGGCTTCTCGGGACGTGCAGCCGCGCCTGGCGCGGCGACACGTCCCGAGAACAAGATCCGTCCCGAGAAACCAGGCCTCGCAGTTGGTCCCGAGCCCACTTCACAGAGCCGTCATGAACGGCACATCGAGGCGACACACCGCGCCACTAGGCACAATGGGATGACCATGGCCGATCTGCGCATCCAGACGGGGACTTGGGACGAGCTGCTCGACGAGCACGGCGAGCCTCGCCCGGCCGCCGCCGCGCTCGTCGAGCAGCTCCAGTCCCTCGGGCTGTCCGAGCTGCGGGCCCGCCAGGACGCCGCCGACCTGGACATCCTGACCATGGGCATCACGTTCACCGTCTACTCCGACGGTCAGGGCATCGACCGCGCCTGGCCGATGGACGTCATCCCGCGCGTGATCGACGCGGCTGAGTGGCGCACCGTCGAGGCGGGCCTCGTACAGCGCCTCGTCGCCCTGAACCGCTTCATCGACGATCTCTACAACGACCAGGCCATCGTGCGGGATGGCGTCTTCCCCGCCGAGCTGCTGGCCCACTCGGCGAACTACCGGCCCGAGTGCCGAGGGGTGCATCCACCACTCGGGGTCTGGGCCCACATCAGCGGGAGCGACCTCGTCCGCGACGCCGACGGCACGATGTACGTGCTGGAGGACAACCTGCGCGTGCCGAGCGGCGTCAGCTACCTGCTGGAGAACCGGCTCACCTCCAAGCGGGCCTTCGCCGACCTGTTCCGCCGCCAGAGCATCCTGCCGGTCGACGGCTACACCGACGAGCTGCACAAGCTGCTCGACTCCATCGCGCCGGAGGGCACGGAGCGTCCGTGCCTGGCCGTCCTGACGCCGGGGATCTTCAACTCCGCCTACTTCGAGCACTCGTTCCTGGCCCAGCGGATGGGTGCCGCGCTCGTGGAGGGACGGGACCTGTTCGTCGGCGACGACGACTGCGTCTACATGCGCACGATCGACGGGCCCGAGCGGGTCGACGTGATCTACCGGCGGATCGACGACCTCTTCCTCGACCCTGAAGCCTTCCGCCCTGACTCCACCCTCGGCGTCCCCGGGCTGCTCCGAGCCTGGAAGGCGGGCAACGTGGGCCTCGCCAACGCGCCCGGCGCCGGCGTAGCCGACGACAAGGTCGTGTACGCCTGGGTGCCGGACGTGATCCGCTACTACCTCGGCGAGGAGCCACTGCTGCCCAACGTGCCCACCTACCGCTGCATCATCCCGGAGGAGCGGCAGTTCGTGGTCGACAACCTTGGCGACCTCGTCGTGAAGCCGGCCAACGAGAGCGGCGGCTACGGCCTGCTCATCGGCAACCGGGCCACCGCGACGGAGCGGAGCGAGTGCATCGCGGCCATCGAGGCCGACCCCCGCAACTGGGTGGCCCAGCCCATCCTGAACCTCTCCGTGGCCCCGACGCTCACCGACGATGGCATCGCGCCGCGCCACCTCGACCTGCGCCCGTTCATCCTCACCGGCCGCACCAGCTACGTCACGAAGGGGGGGCTCACCCGCGTCGCTCTGCAGGAGGGCTCGCTCGTCGTGAACTCGTCGCAGGGCGGCGGCAGCAAGGACACCTGGGTCGTGGAGCGCTGACGATGCTGCTCTCCCGGGTCGCCGAGAACGTGTACTGGGCAGGGCGCTACCTGGAACGGTCGGAGGACACGGCGCGCATCGTGCGCGAGCACACCAACCTGCTCGTCGACCTCCCCACCCGCGCGCCGGTGACGTGGGAACCGCTGCTCGTCGTGATCGGCGACCGCATCGACTTCGACGACCGCTACCCCAAGGCGGACGAGAAGTCCGTCCTGCGCTACCTCGTCAGCGACCCCGAGCACAGCGGCAGCATCCTGAGGGGGGTCGAGCAGGCGCGCGAGAACCTCCGCAGCACCCGCGAGGTGCTGCCGCGCGAGGTGTGGGTCGCCGTGAACGACCTCTACCTCTACGTGGTCAGCAACCACACCGACGGCGTGGCCCGCCGAAGCCGCAGCCGCTTCCTCGATCGGGTGGTGCGCGACTGCCAGCAGATCACCGGGATCCTGACCGGCACGATGCGCAAGGACGAGGCCTGGGAGTTCTGGCGGCTCGGGGTCCAGGTGGAGCGGGCCGACATGATCACCCGGGTGCTCGACGTGCTGGCCGGCAGCCTCCTCGACGCGCCACCGACCAGCGCGTTCGCGGACGTCCGGTGGATGACCGTGCTGCGGTCGCTCTCCGCGCTCCAGATGTTCCACCGCGCGACGCTCGAACCGGTGTCCGGGCCGGCCGCGCTGCAGTTCCTGCTCTTCGACGACCGGTTCCCGCGCTCGCTCGCGACGTCGCTGGCGGAGGTGGCGGCCGGGGTCAGCCGCCTCCCCCGCGCCGCGGGTGTGCTGCCGGCGTGCGCCGCCGTGCGCGCTCGGCTGGCGCAGATCGACGTCGACGCGTTGGACGCGGTCCGGCTGCACCAGGTGGTCGACGAGCTGCAGATGGCAATCGGCGCAGTGCACGATCGCATCGCCACGACCTACTTCCTGGCGAGCTGAGCGATGGCCGACGCCGTCGGACGCCTGCCGACCTATCGACCCCAGCCCGGCCGCTACGACGAGCTGGCCGACGAGCACGGCCACGTGCGCGAGGACTGGGAGGGGCTGGTCCGGGTGTTCGACCGGCTCGGGCCGAGCGAGCTCGACGAGCGCCGGCGCATGGCCGACCGGCTGCTGGTCGGGGAGGGCGCCGGGTACGTCGTCCAGGACGACGACCAGGACCCGAGCCTCCCGGTGCAGATCGATCCGGTGCCGCTGCTGTGGCGCCCGGCCGACTGGGCGGTGCTGGAGACCGGGCTCGCCCAGCGCGCCCGCCTGCTGGATGCCGTCCTGGCCGACCTGTACGGCGAGCAGCGCCTCCTGCGCACCGGCGTCGTCCCCGCCGAGCTGGTGCTGGCCAGCCCGGCCTTCCGCTGGCCCGCCGTCGGGGTGGTGCCGGTGGCGGGACCACGGCTCACGGTCTACGCCGCCGACATCGTGCGCGAGGTCAGCGGCCGCCTGGTGGTGCTGCGCGACCACACCGACGCTCCCTCGGGCGCCGGGTACGCCCTCGTGAACCGGCGGGTGCTCAGCCGGCTGTTCCCCGACATGTACCGCGACCTGCGGGTGGAGCGCCACGCCGCCTTCTTCACCGAGCTGCGGGCGGCGCTCGCCGCCCTGGCCCCGCCCGACCGCATCAGCCCGCGCAGCGTCGTGCTCACCCCTGGCGTCGGTCACCCCAGCTACTTCGAGCACACCTACCTGGCCAGCTACCTCGGGTACCACCTGGTGGAGGGAGCCGACCTGGCCGTGCGCGGCGGCCGCCTGTGGCTGCGGGCACTGGCCGGCCTCGAACCGGTCGACGTCGTGCTGCGGCGGGTGGAGGACGGCGCCGCCGACCCCCTCGAGCTGGGCGGTGCCGGCGGGGGTGGCGTGGCCGGCCTCCTCGAGGCGGCGCGAGAGGGCGGCCTCGGCGTCGCCAACGCGCTCGGCAGCGGTGTCGCGGGCGACGTCGCCCTCCAGGCCTACCTGCCCGATGCCTGCGAGCTGCTGCTCGGTGAACGGCTCAGGCTGCCCTCGGTCCCGACGTTGTGGCTCGGCGACCCCGGGCACCGGTCGGAGGCACTGGCCCATCTCGACGACATGGTCCTGCACGAGACCACGCCCGACGGTGTCAACACGGTGTTCGCCAGCCGACTGTCCGAGGCCGAGCGGACGCGTTGGCTGGCCGCCATCGACGAGCAGCCGGGGCGGTTCGTCGCGCAGCCCAAGCTGCGCCTCGCCACCGCGCCGGTCCTGGAGGACCGTGCCGTCGTCCCCGGCACCGTGGTGGTGCGCGCCCAGGCCGTCGCCGCCGGTGACCGCTGGAGCGTGCTGCCGGGCGGTGTCGGCCGGGTGGTGAGCGACGACGCGCCGGCACTCGACCAGCGGGGCGGCACGGCCAAGGACGTGTGGGTGCTGGCCGGCGACCGGACCAGCCAGCTGCGGGCATGGTCGGCCGTGGCGCCAGCGGTGCCCCAGGTGGACCTGCGGACGTCACTGCCGAGCCGGGTCGCCGAGGCGCTCTTCTGGGTCGGCCGCAACGCCGAACGGGCCGAGGCGACCGCTCGGCTGGCCCTGGCCCTGCTGCACCGCTACGAGCAGTCGCCCGAGCTGGTCGATGTCGCCGATGGTGCCTGGCTCGATCGTGCCGTTGCCGGCCTGCGCGCCGTGACCGGGGCGAAGGCGGGCGAAGAGGCGACGGCCGGCTCGCGTGCGGAGCTGGGCCCCGACGCCTTCGTGCGAGCGGAGCTGACCGGTGCCCTCGGTGAGCACCCTCAGGCCCTGGCCAGGAGCCTCGCCCACGTCGCGCGCTCGGCCGGATCCGTGCGCGAGTACCTCTCGAGCGACACCTGGCGTGTCGTCGGCACGCTCGACGCCCGTCGCCTGGGCCTCGCCGGCGACGCCGCCAAGGCCGACCTGTACGTGGTGGCCGAGTCCCTCCACGACGTCGTGCTCGCCCTGATGGCGCTCTCCGGCCTCACCAACGAGAGCGTCGTGCGGGGACCGGGATGGCGGTTCCTCGACCTCGGCCGGCGCCTGGAGCGGGCGCTCCGGCTGCTCGGCCTCGTCGAGGCCATGCTCGTGCCGGCCACCCCGGCCGCGGCACTCCAGCCGGTGGGCGAGACCGTGCTGGCGGCAAGCGAGAGCCTGGTGGCCTACCGGCGCCGCTACCGCAGCGATCTGGAGCTCGAGCCCCTGTGCGACCTGCTGCTCGGCGACGACAGCAACCCTCGGTCGCTCGCATTCCAGATCGATCGCATGGCCGAGGACTTGGCTTCCCTGCCCGACCGGCGGGAGCGACGCCACCAGCAGGACCTGGTCGAGCAGGCCGGCAGGCAGGTGATCGGCGCGGCCTGGCTCGACGAAGGTCGACCAACCTCCAGCGCCCCGCACGCCGGCCTCCAGCAGTTCGTGCTCGACCTGCGGGGTGGCCTGCTCCAGCTGTCGGAGTCCGTCGTGGGCACCTGGTTCGCCCACCTCGGCGAGGCGCGTCTGGTGTGGCGGGGCATGCCGTGACCCGGTACGCCGTCCGCCATCGCACCGAGTACCGCTACGGCGCACCGGTCACGAGCAGCCACACGCTCGCCCACCTCCTTCCCCGTTCCACCTCGCACCAGAGCGTGGTCTCGGCATCGGTCGTGAGCGAGCCGCCGGCCGATCACAGCCACACCTATCTCGACGCCTTCGGCAACCTCGCCACCTTCATCGGGGTGGAGCAACCCCACGACCGGCTCGTGGTCTTCGGCGTGAGCGAGCTCGATGTCGACGGTCCGGCATGGCCGAGCGAGGGCGCCGGCATCGCATGGGACGAGGTGGGGGCGCGACTGGCGACGGACACCTCGACCGAGGGCTTGCTGGCGCGGGCCTGCTCGGTGGCGTCGCCGCTGGTGGGGCCGACGCCCGACCTGGCGGCCTATGCCACCCCCTCGTTCCCGCGTGGGCGCCGTCTGGACGAGGCGCTTCGCGACCTCTCGACGCGCATCCACGCCGACTTCGCGTTCGATGCGACGTTCTCCGACGTGAGCACGCCCCTCGCCGAGGTGCTCGAGGCCCGGCGCGGCGTCTGCCAGGACTTCGCCCATCTCGCCATCGGGTGCCTGCGCGCTCTCGGGCTGGCGGCGCGCTACGTGAGCGGTTACCTGGAGACACAGCCGCCGCCGGGCCTGCCCCGCCTGACGGGTGCCGACGCGTCCCATGCGTGGTGCTCGGCCTTTGCCCCGGGTGCGGGTTGGCTCGACCTCGACCCCACGAACGACCAGGTGCCACCCCATCGCCACGTCACCGTCGCCTGGGGCAGGGACTACGCCGACGTGGCCCCCGTGCGCGGCGTCGTGTTCGGCCCCGCCACCGACCAGGAGCTGCTCGTGGAGGTCGACGTCGTAACCCGCGACGGCACCGGCGCGCCCTGATGCTCACCCCGAGCCCTCCGACCAGCGGTCGAGGTTGATCGACCCAGGTGGGCGCGCCCGGCGCCACCATCGCGCGCCGATACGCTCATCCGGTGCGGATGACCGAGGCAGGCAGGTGACGGCCTCGCGCCGGCGCGTCTGGCCGCTGGCGGTGCTCGGTCTGATCGCAACGGTCGTTGCCGTCGGCGCGGCCCCGGCGCAGGCTCGGGGTAGCGCGAGAACCGCCACCCCGACCAGGCCTTCACCTCCCGTGCGCGACCCACGCTCGGTGGAGGGCCAGCCGATCCGTCCGAAGGGTCCCGACGCCAGGGTCGACCGCCGGCTGCGGCCGACCATCACCGAATCGAGGCGGGCGCTGCCGCCCGGGCCGGTCGACGTCGAGATCCTCCACGCCGCCAGCGCGTCCACCTCGGTGCAGGCTGGCGTGGTCGCGGCCGGAGGCATGATCACAGGGCAGGTGCCCGGATCGCTCGTGCAGGCCCGGGTGCCGGCCGAGTCGCTCGAGGACCTGGCCGCCATCGCCGGCGTCCAGGCCGTGCGCCCCCCGGTCGACATCAACGTCGTCGATGCCGCACCGCTCCCCCGAGCGGGCTCGGTGCCCGGCCAGCCTGTTGGCAAGACGCTGGCCGACCAGTGGCACGCTGCCGGCATCACGGGCGCCGGCATCAACGTGGGCATCATCGATGTCTTCGAGAGCACGGGCTGGAACGCGGCCGTGGCCAGTGGCGACGTCCCCAACATCAACCTCGCGACGCAGTCGTTCTGCCTCGCCTCCGGCACGGCCTGCACCATCTTCCAGGGGGCCAGCCGCCATGGGAACGCGGTCGCGGAGATCGTCCACGACATGGCGCCGGGCGCCAACCTGTTCCTCGTCTACGTCCAGACCACGAGCGACCTTCGGGCCGCAGTGGACTGGATGGCGGCCAAGGGCGTCACCATCGTCAACCGATCCCAGGGCGCGCCGCTCGACGGCCCGGGCAACGGCGCGGGGGCCCTGGGGGACGTGGCGTCGTACGCGGTCACCAAGGGCATCACGTTCTTCAACTCGGCCGGCAACGCCGCCTCAGGCGGCTACTGGCGCGGCACCTGGTCCGACCCGGACGGCAACGGCTTCCTCAACTTCAATGCTCCCGGCCAACCGGCCGACGAGCTCATGGCGGTCTCGGTGTACCCCTGCGCCGTCGCCCTCGGCTTCCGCTGGAGCGACTGGGGGCCGGCGTCCACGCGGACCGACTACGACGTCTACCTCGACACCAACTTCGATGGCCAGGTGAACGGCCTCGATCTCGGATGGGAAGCCGACCAGCAGCTGGGCGCGCCACCGATCGAGATGGCCGCCGGGCTGCTCGGCAACTGCTCCGGAGGCGCCCAGACCGTCCAGATGGCGGTGCGCCTCTACGCCCGAGGTTCCGGCACCGCGGGTGACGTGCTCGAGCTGCTGGTCAACAGCGCCGGGCTCGAGTACTGGTCGAAGCCCTACAGCGCCACCCAGCCCATCTCCGACAGCGGCAACCCAGGTGTGGTGTCGGTGGGGGCCATCGAGCCGTGGAACGGCACGACGCTGGCGTCGTACAGCTCCCAGGGGCCGACCAACGACGGGCGCATGAAGCCCGATCTCTCCGCGCCCTCCTGCGTCGCCACGTTGTCCTACGGCAGCGCGTGCTTCAACGGCACCAGCGCGGCATCACCCGTTGCGGCCGGTGCCGCGGCGCTCGTGCGCCAAGGTGGCTTCGCGGCCGACGCCCCGGCGGTGCGCGCCTTCCTCACCTCGACGGCGGTCGACCGCGGCGCCCCCGGTGTCGAGAACGAGTTCGGCTGGGGCGAGGTCTCGCTGCCGGCGCTGCCTCCGGCCAGCTTCGCCAAGGGTGCGTTCACCGCCGTCACCCCGTTCCGCCTGGTCGACACCCGCAGCGGGCAGGGCGGAGCGGGAGGTCGCGTCGCTCCTGGCAACGTGTTGAAGGCGCGGGTGCTCGGCCAGGGATCCATCCCCGCCGGCGGGGTCTCCGCGGTTGTCGTCAACGTCACGGCGAACGACACTGCCGGTGCCGGCTTCCTCCAGGTGTACCCGCACGCGTGGGCCACCCTCGGTGGCTCCTCGAACCTGAACGCGGACCAGCCGAGCCAGACGATCGCCGGGCTCACCGTCGTGCCCGTCGGTCTCGACGGCAAGATCGCGGTCTACGACCAGCCCGGTTCCCACGTGATCATCGACGTTTTCGGCTACTTCACCCAGGCCTCGACGTCACGGGCGGGCCGGTACGAAGAGCTGGCACCGGCCCGCATCTACGACACCAGGGCCGGTGGCGGCAAGGCACCGGCGGGCGCCCTCATCACCATCCCGGTCGCTCAGCGCGGTGGCATCCCGGGCAGCGGCGTCTCCGCCGTCGTCCTCAACCTCACCGCCACCCAGGCCGACGCAGCCGGTTACGTCCAGGTGCTCCCGGGCACATCCGGCGCGCCCGCCAGCTACTCCAACCTCAACCTCGTGCGGCCCTACCAGACGGTCGCCAACCTCGTGGTGGTCCCGCTCGACAGCTCGGGCAACGCCCGGCTGTACACGTTCTCCAGAACGCACCTGATCGTCGACGTCATGGGCTACTTCACCGATGGCACCGCCCCGCAGAGCGCGAGCGGGCTGTTCACGCCCATCAGGCCCACCCGCCTGCGCGACACGCGAGCGACCGGCGGGCCAGTACCGCCCGCTGGCCGCCTCGTCGTGAACCCGCTCGCCAACCCGGCCCTCGCCGGCACGAACCCCGCCGCGCTCTTCCTGAACGTCACCGCCACCCAGGCCACCGGTCCGGGCTTCGTGCAGGTGTACCCCACGGGTGCTGCCGTCGAGGGGGCCTCGTCGAACCTCAACGTCGAGGCCAAGGGTCAGACCATGCCGAACGCCGTCACGGCCGCGCTGGGGTCCGCCAGCCAGTTCACCATCTTCACCCAGGGCGGCGGGCACCTCATCGCCGATGCCGCCGGATGGTTCGCGACCTAGCCGTCCGTCTCAGCCCTCCGTCTCAGCCCTCCGTCTCAGCCGGCCAACCACCCGTCGATCAGCTTGCGGGCGATCGAGATCCCCGGCGGGATCATGGGTGGCTCCTCGCGCCGGAACCACTGAGCGTCGACGATCTCGTGCTCGTCGATCACGATCTCGCCGCCGGCCCACGTCGCCGTGAACCCGATCATGAGCGAGTGCGGGAAGGGCCAGGGCTGGCTGGCCTCGTAGCGCAGGTTGCCCAGCTCCACACCCACCTCCTCGCGCACCTCGCGCACGACGGCCTGCTCG
>CAZTVJ010000061.1:0-2862 GCA_964616935.1 uncultured Acidimicrobiales bacterium
TGGCAACGCCACACATCGTCGGCGGCCACGGACAACGCCTCGGCAACCGGGTCGGCGGCGAGGAGGGCCCGACGCGCTCCCCAGGCCAGGTTCGCGGCCGTGGGCCTGGTGGCGATGATCGTTGCGGCGGCGTGCTCGAGCGGCTCCCTGCGAACGTGCGCCAGGGCCACCCCCATGGCTCCTGCCGCGCCAAGGGCAGGCGCACCGCGCACGGCCAGGGTGGCGATGCACTCGCACAGCGCGTCGACGGTGTCGATGTCGAGGAGGACCAGCTCCTCGGGGAGGCGCCGTTGGTCGATGAGGACGAGCCGATCGCCCTCCCAGGAGATGGTCGGCGGGATCACTGTCGTTCGGCCAGCAGCCGGGCATGACGCTCGTCGATGGCGTCGACCAGATCCGGGTGGGTGAACACCCAGAAGCGGCGCGCCCGCACGGCGTCGAGCACGGCGTCGGCCACCACCTCCGGCGCGATGGCCGTGGCCTCGACGACGCGGATCATCTGGTCGTTGACGGCACGGGCGGCGGCCAGCGGCGGGCGGTTCGCCGAGCGCAGGGCCTCGGGCCGGTTGCGCTGGCTCGTGAAGATGTTCGTACGGACGAAGCCGGGGCACAGCACCGAGACGCCGACATCCGCGCCTTGCTGGCGGAGCTCTTGTTGGAGGGTCTCGGAGATGCCGACCACCGCGAACTTGCTGGCGCAGTACGGCGCGGCGCCGGGAAACGCCGCGAGGCCGGCCATCGACGCCGTGTTCACGACGTGCGCGCCGGCCGCGTTCGCGAGGAGCTGCGGGAGGAAGGCGTGCAGACCGTGGATGACACCCCACAGGTTGACACCGAGCACCCACTGCCAGTCGGCGAGCTGCAGGTCGACGATGTCACCGCCTCCACCGACCCCGGCGTTGTTGCAGAGCAGGTCCACGCGACCGAACCGCTCGCGTACCAGGTCCGCTAGCGCCTGGACCGATGAGGCGTCACTGACATCCGTGAGGGCGCCGGTGACACCCAGCTCGGCGACGGCCGCATCCAACGCCGCCTCCTCCACGTCCGCGATGACCACGTGCATGCCGTCGGCCGCACAACGTTCGGCGAGGGCCCGCCCGATGCCGCTCGCGCCTCCGGTGATCACTGCGACTCGACCCGCCAGCTCGTCCATGCGGCGAAGGTAGCGCTCGTGGCCAGCCCTCAGTCCTTCCGGCCCGTGAGGGCCAGGCGGAGGCCGAGTCCGATGGTGACGAGCCCCCCGATGCCTCCGATCGTCGCCAGCCGGCCCGGGCGACGGGCGAGCCACGCCCGGGCCGACCCGGACGCCAAGGCCCACACCGAGTCCGTGGTCAGGGCGATGAGCAGGCACGTCGCCCCCAGGACGGCGAGCTGGAGGGCCACATGCCCTCGTGCAGGATCCACGAACTGCGGTACGACGGCGGTGAACAGGATCATCGACTTCGGGTTGGTGGCCCCCACGATGAAGCCTTCGCGAAAGATCCGACCGAGCGGCGCCGGCTCGACGCCCGCGGTGAAGGCGTCGGCGAGGCGTCGGCGATGCCGTAGCGCCTGGACCCCGAGGTACACGAGGTAGCACGCCCCGAGCACCTTCACCACGGTGAACGCGACGATCGACCGCTCGAGCACGGCGCCGAGCCCGGCGAGGACGAGGACGAGCTGCACGCCGAGCCCGGCCTCGTTCCCGAGCACCGTCGCCAGGCCGGCGCGGCGGCCGAGGGTCACGCCGCGGCTGATGACGAAGAGCACGCTGGGGCCCGGCACCACGATGATCACGAAGGCCGTGACGATCAGCGCCAGGAACCGCTCAGGATCGATCACCGGCCCACCTTAGGAAGCGTGGTGCGCTCGGCCTCGCCCAATAACGCGCAGCGATCAGTACCGGTAGTGCGCCGGCTTGAAGGGACCCTTCATGTCGACGTCCAGGTACTCGGCCTGGTCGTCGGTCAGCTTCGTCAGCTTCACGCCGAGCGCGTCCAAGTGCGCCGACGCCACCTTCTCGTCGAGGTGCTTCGGCAGCACGTAGACGTCCACCGGGTAGTCGGCCGTCTTGGTGAACAGCTCCACCTGGGCCAGGACCTGGTTGGAGAACGAGCACGACATGACGAAGCTGGGGTGGCCCGTGGCGCACCCGAGGTTCACGAGTCTGCCCTCGGCCAGGATGAGGACGCCGTGACCGTCCGGGAAGGTCCACAGGTCGACCTGCGGCTTGATCTCCAGCTTGTCGATGCCGGGGTACCGGGCCAGACCGGCCATGTCGATCTCGTTGTCGAAGTGGCCGATGTTGCAGACGATGGCGTTGTGCTTCATCTGCGCCATGTCGTCGACGGTGATGATGTCCTTGTTGCCCGTGGCCGTGACGAAGATGTCGGCCATGCCGAGCACGTCTTCCTTCGTCGTGACCTGGTAGCCCTCCATCGCTGCCTGCAGCGCGTTGATGGGGTCGATCTCGGTGACGATCACACGGGCGCCCTGCCCGCGCAGGCTCTGCGCGCACCCCTTGCCCACATCGCCGTAGCCGAGCACCAACGCGGTCTTGCCGCCGATCATGACGTCGGTGGCGCGGTTGATGCCGTCGATCAGCGAGTGGCGGCACCCGTAGAAGTTGTCGAACTTGCTCTTGGTGACCGAGTCGTTGACGTTGATGGCGGGGAACAGCAGCTCGCCGCGCTCCACCATCTGGTAGAGGCGGTGCACGCCCGTGGTGGTCTCCTCGGTGACACCCTTGATGCCCGCGGCCAGGCGCGTCCACTTCGTCGGGTCCGCGCGCAGGCCACGCTGCAGCAGGCCGAGGACGATGGCGAACTCTGCGCTCGATGCGCTCGTGGGGTCGGGGACGGCGCCGGCCTTTTCGAACTCGAC
>CAZTVJ010000062.1:0-2988 GCA_964616935.1 uncultured Acidimicrobiales bacterium
CTCGACGAAGCACGCCGCGGCGAGATCGACGTCGTGACCTCGGTCCTGTCGATTGCCGAGGTCGCGTTCGGGGCGCTTGAGCGCGATCAC
The DNA here is from genome assembly GCA_964616935.1 of uncultured Acidimicrobiales bacterium. GTDB lineage: Bacteria > Actinomycetota > Acidimicrobiia > Acidimicrobiales > Ilumatobacteraceae > CAZTVJ01. Next base: position 91 of record CAZTVJ010000062.1, read on the forward strand.
GGTCTCACCGAGGCAGGGGAGGCCGCGATCGAGAAGCTATGGACTCCGGCCTCCCCGGTCCAGCTCATCGATGTCACGCAGGCCCTCACCAGGCATGCCAGGGCCCTCATCCGCGAGGCAAGGAGCCAGGGCACGGGATCCAAGGCGCCGACGCCATCCATCTCGCATCAGCCGTCATGTTCGACTGCGCGTCGATCTTCACCTATGAGGGTGAAGCGCGCTGCAAGCGCTGGGAGCAGGTGACTGGGATCACAGTCTCCGAGCCGTACACGACCAAACCGCAGCTCGACCTCTAGACCCGGACGTACGCACCTTGTTCAAGCGGCGAGGTACTCGACACGTTCGCTCTGCTGTCGCCCTGCAGCCCATCTGCTGGCGAGGTCGGCCGTTTCACGGCGCGGTTAGCGGCGGTTAGCGGCGCCTATCCGTCCGTCCCGGCTGGTCGTTCGCCGGTGTCGGTCAGCGCCGCGTAGGCGGGGGCGAGCAGGTCGGTGGCGGGGGTGCCGCGCACGTCGACGGCCAGCGGTTCGCAGCGGTGCAGGATGGCGGCCGGGTCGGTTTGCGGGTCGGCCAGCGCCAGGACGTCGATGTCGGGTGGCGTCTCGGGTAGGGGGGCACCGGGGGTGAGCGGCCACCACGGTGCGGTCTCGGACCGGGCGGGCGTCGTGGCGCGGAGGTGGCCGAGGAGCTGGTCGCGGGTGCGACCCCGCCAGGACAGGAGCAGCCATGGGTCGTCGTCGAGGCGATCGGCGAACACGTAGAGCGTGGCGGCGGTGTGCTTGCAGGGATTCTCCCAGTCCGGGCAGGTGCAGGCGGCCCGGAGGTCGTTCCATCGTTGGGGCAGCAGGGGCACACCGGCGCTGTCGAACACGGACTCGAGCTCGGGTGGCACTTCGCCGGCCGCGAGTTGCGCGGCGAAGGCCACGCGTGAGCGCATGGCCGTCTCGACCTGTGACCACTGGGGGTCGGACAACACCGGGGCGGCGACGGTCACGAGGTAGGGCGTGCGTCTCGAGCCCTGCACCTGGGCCGCGAGCAGGCCGGGCTGCACCTCGAAGCTGACGAGTTGGCCTTGACGGGCGTAGCGGCGACCTCGCTGCATGCGGGTCCCCAGCCCGTAGGAGTCGAGCAGGGCGACGAGGCGTTGCGACCACCACGTCGTCGCCATCTTCCCCCGCTGTTTGGAGGTGGCGATGCCGTCCTGGGCGGGGATCGGCACTGACGCCGGGTACTTGCGCCAGGGGTCGTCCCATGCCCGTGGTCGTGGTGCCATCGTTCAGTCCTCCACCGCGTCGGCTCGCAGGGCGAGCACGCCGCGCAGTTCGTCGGTCGACAGCTCGGTGATCCACCCTTCTCCGGCGCCGACCACCTTCTCCGCGAGTGCCCGCTTGCGGGTGATCATCTCGTCGATGCGCTCCTCCACCGTGCCGGCCGACACCAGCTTGTGGACGATCACGTTGCGGTGCTGGCCGATGCGGTAGGCGCGGTCGGTGGCCTGGTCCTCGACCGCGGGGTTCCACCAGCGGTCGAAGTGCAGGACGTGCGACGCCGCCGTCAGGTTCAGGCCCGTCCCGCCCGCCTTGAGCGACACGAGCAGCACCGGCGGGCCGCCGGGAGCCTGGAAGCGGGCCACGATCTCGTCTCGCCGCCGTCGGGAGAGCCCGCCGTGCAGCCAGGCGACCTCCACCCGCAAGCGTCGGGACAGGTACGGCGCGAGGACGTGGCCCCACTCGGCGAACTGGGTGAAGCACAGCGCCTTGTCACCGGCGGCCAGCAGCTCCTCGAGCACCTCCTCGGCCCGCTCGAGCTTGCCCGAGCGGCCAGCCAGGGCTGAGCCGTCCTTGAGGAAGTGGGCCGGGTGGTTGCACACCTGCTTGAGCTTCATGATGCCGGCCAGGACAACCCCTCGACGGTCGATGCCCTCGGCCTCGTCGGCATGGGCCAGCAGCTCGTCGACGACGGCCTGGTACAGCGTCGCCTGCTCCCGGGTCAGCGGGCAGCGTTCGGTCTGCTCGATCTTGTCGGGGAGGTCGTCGATGATGCTGCGGTCGGTCTTGAGACGGCGCAGCACGAACGGCGACACGATGCGCTGCAAACGGGCGGTGGCGTCGGCGTCGCTGTCGCGCTCGATCGGCCCGGCGAAGCGCTCCTTGAAGGAGCGGGCGGTGCCGAGCAGGCCCGGGTTCAGCGCGTGCATGATCGCCCACAGCTCGCTGAGCCGGTTCTCGACCGGCGTGCCGGTGAGCGCCACTCGTCGGGACGCGCCGAGCCGATGGACCGCCTTGGCCTGGGCCGTGTACGGGTTCTTCACCTGCTGGGCCTCGTCGAGCACCAGCCGAGCCCAGCCGACCGGCTCGAGCACCGAGACGTCGCGGGCGACGAGGGAGTACGAGGTCAGCACGACGTCGCACCGGGCGGCCCGCTCGGCGAACGGTTCGTCGTGGGAACGGAACCGCTCCGGACCGTGGTGGAGAAGCACCCGCAGCGTCGGAGCGAACCGGGCGAGCTCACGCTCCCAGTTGCCGAGCACCGACGTGGGGCACACCACCAAGGTGGGGCCTTCGACCGGGTCGGCCAGGACGGTCGCGATCAGCTGAACGGTCTTCCCCAAGCCCATGTCGTCGGCGAGGCAGGCACCGAGGCCGAGCCGACCCAGGAACGACAGCCAGCCGACACCTCGCTCCTGGTAGGGACGCAGCCGCCCCACGAACCCCGCTGGCGCGACGACCGGCGCGACCGTCGCGTGGAGGGCGTCGTCGAGGAGGGCGCCCAGCCAGCCACCCGCGTCGACCCCGGTGACGGGAACCCCACCCGGTGCCTGGAGGGCGTCGAGTCCGAGTCCGGAACGCACCAGCTCGCCGACGGTGGCCCGGTCGCGGGTTCCCGCGTGCGCCAGCA
>CAZTVJ010000063.1:0-3172 GCA_964616935.1 uncultured Acidimicrobiales bacterium
CGCCGGCCGCGGTCACCACCACGACGCCGCCGGCGCATGCACCGATGATGCGGTCGCCGCAGGAGGCGATGGGTCATGGGGGCCATGGCGCGATGTCCGTGGACGACATGGTCCGCGACATGCGGAACCGCTTCCTGGTTGCCGCCATCTTCTCGGTGCCGATCCTGCTGTGGTCGCCCATCGGTCGCGAGGTGTTCGGGTTCGAGGTCGCGGCGCCGCTCGGTCTGCGCGACGACGTCTGGTCGTTCCTCCTGAGCCTGCCCGTGATCTTCTACTCGTGCTCGATCTTCTTCTCCGGCGCGCTCGCGGCGTTGAGGGCGAGGACGTTGGACATGATGGTCCTGGTCTCGGTGGGCGTCGGCGCCGGGTGGCTCTACTCGGTGGCGGTCACGTTCACCGGTGGTGGCGAGGTGTTCTACGAGGCGGCCACCGTGCTGGCCGCGTTCGTGCTGCTCGGCCACTGGTTCGAGATGCGCGCCCGGGGCGGTGCCAACGACGCCATCCGCAGCCTGCTCGACCTGGCGCCCCCGATGGCGGTCGTCCTTCGCGCCGGCGAGGCAGTCGAAGTCCCGACGGCCGACGTGGTGCTCGGCGACGTGCTCCTGGTGCGACCGGGTTCGAAGATCGCGGTCGACGGTGTCGTCGCCGAGGGCGAGAGCGACGTCGACGAGTCGATGGTGACCGGCGAGAGCCTCCCGGTCCACAAGCGCACGGGTGACGCCGTCATCGGCGGCACGATCAACAAGGACGGGACGCTGCGGGTCGAGGCGACCAAGGTCGGGGCCGACACGGCTCTGGCCCAGATCGTCCAGCTCGTGCAGGAGGCCCAGAACTCCAAGGCACCCGGTCAGCGCCTGGCCGACCGTGCCGCATTCTGGCTGGTACTCGTCGCCTTGGTCGGCGGGCTGCTCACCTTCTTGGTCTGGTCGGCGTTCCGTCCGGTCGACGAGGCGTTGCTGTTCGCCATCACCGTCGTGGTCATCACCTGCCCCGACGCCCTGGGTCTGGCCACCCCGACGGCGATCATGGTCGGCACCGGCATCGGAGCCAAGCGAGGTGTGCTGTTCAAGAACGCCATGGCGCTGGAGACCTCCGCCCGCATCGACGTCGTGGTCATGGACAAGACCGGCACCCTTACCAAGGGCGAGCCTGCGGTCACCGATGTGGTGCTGGCGGACGGCGCCGACGAGCGGAGCGTGCTGACCCTCGTCGCCGGGTTGGAGCGGGAGTCCGAGCATCCACTTGCTGAAGCGGTCGTCCGCCATGCCGACGCCCTCGGACTGCCCGCCGAGCGCGCCCAGGACTTCGAGAACGTGCCCGGCCACGGCGCCAGGGCCCAGGTAAGCGGCCATCGGGTCGTGGTCGGCAACGCCCGGCTGATGGCGACCGATGGCATCGACCTGGGGTCGCTCTCCACCAGCCAGGAGGAGCTCGCCGCCGGTGGTCGTACGTCGGTCGTCGCCGCCGTGGACGGAAAGGCAGTCGCAGTCATCGCGTTGGCCGACGCACCGAGACCTACGGCTGGCGCCGCAGTGCGTGCGCTGAGCGACACAGACGTCGACGTGGTGATGCTCACGGGCGACAACCAGGCCACGGCCCAGCGCATCGCCGGCGAGCTCGACATCGCCACCGTCATCGCCGATGTTCTCCCCGGTGACAAGGCGGCCAGGGTTGCCGAGCTGCAGAAGAGCGGGCGCAAGGTGGCCATGGTCGGCGACGGCGTCAACGACGCACCGGCGCTGGCACAGGCCGATCTCGGCATCGCCATCGGCGCCGGAACCGACGTCGCCATCGAGACGGCCGACGTCGTGCTCATGCGATCCGATCCCCTCGATGTGCCCGTCGCCCTCGCCATCGGCAAGGGCACGCTGCGCAAGATGCACCAGAACCTGGGCTGGGCCATCGGTTACAACGCCATCGCCCTGCCCATCGCCGCCGGCGTGTTCGAGCCGACGTTCGGGCTGGTGCTCCGCCCCGAGATCGCCGCACTCTCCATGTCGGGCTCGAGCCTGCTGGTGGCCGTCAACGCACTGATGCTCAAGCGGCTTCGCCTCCCGCAGGCACCGCCCGCGGGCGAGCCGACCGTGCCAAGGCTCGAACCGCAACCCGTCGGCTGATGCTGATGGAGATGACACAGGCTGCGGCAGTAGCCGCGCGGCTACTACAAGACGTCGCAGTAGGCTGACGGCGTGGCGACCCAGTTCCCGAAACAATCGAGCTCCGGTCGTGCCTCCAGCAACCACGGCACCCCACGAACACCCCGCCACCACCTCGACGGCGGCGGCGAGCCCGTGACTGGATGATCCACGGCGGAAAGGGACGGAGGCTGCGATCGCATCATCGAACGTACGAGAGCACCGTCGCCATCCCGCTCTCGAGGTGGTAGGTGTTGTGGCAGTGCAGCATCCACTGGCCCGGGTTGTCGCATTCGATGGCCACCGTGGTGGTCTCGCCCGGGAGGATGTTGACGGTGTCCTTGCGAGGCCCGTCCTCTCTGCCACCGAGCCGGAAGGTGTGGCCGTGGAGGTGCATCGGGTGGAACATCGCCGTGTCGTTGGTGAGCTGGACGAACACCCGCTCGTCCTCGCGAACGTCGATGGGGCGGTGGTCCGGGTAGGCCTTGCCGTTGATGGCCCACCGGTAGCCGTCCATCATCCCACCGGTCAGGCTCAGGGATGCGGCCTTGCGGAACGAGCCGCTGAGGGCGACGGCGGGGTCGGCCCGGAGGTCGTCGTAGGTGAGCAGGCGTCCAGCGAGCTCGGCAGGCGTGGCGTCCACGGGAGGCGTCGCCGACGCTGCTGCATCGCCGGTGCGAAGGACACCGACGGCCCGGTCCTCCTTGCCCTCCGCAAGCGCAATGATCGGCCACGCTCCTGCGGCAACCTGGACGAGCACGTCGTACCGCTCGCCCATCCCGATCAGGAGCTGGTCCACCTCGACGGGCACCACCGGGAACCCGTCGGCGTGGGTCACGGTGAGGCGGTGCCCGCCGATGGCGAGTCGGTAGGCAGTGTCCGAGCCGGCATTGATGATCCGCAGGCGTACCTTCCCGCCACCCTTCGGAGCGTCGATGCTCACCCGGTCCTGCGGCGGTAGTCCGTTCATAAGGTGGAAGGGGTAGATCACATCGCAGGCATCGACACCAAGGAGGTCGGAGCGCGCCATTGCGTCC
>CAZTVJ010000064.1:0-2607 GCA_964616935.1 uncultured Acidimicrobiales bacterium
CGCTCGATCCCCTTCCCCGGACCCAGCAGGCCCCAGGTGAGCATGAGCGGACCCTGCCCGTCGGTCCACGGGGCCCGTGAACGGCGACCGTCGGACGCGCCGTGCGGGATCACGACGATCTTCGAGGCGTCGACGTCGTAGTGATCGAGGAGCCGCTGGCGCGCCGTCGTCGTCATGGTGACCAGCGCGCTCGCGGACTGTGCCACCGCTTCGAGGACCAGCCGCTGATGGGCGGTCGGCTCGACCAGGACGGTGTGCAGGACCACGATGCTGGGCACCGTGAGCCGCTCGATGACGTCGACGACGCTGTCGCCATCAGCACCGTCGTAGATGCCGTACTCGTGCTGGATCACGACGACATCGAACTCGTTGAGGGCCGCAGCGGCCTCGCCGACTGCCCCGACTTGGCCGTGGACCATGTCGTGCACGACGGTTACCCCGACGTGAGGCTTGGGCCGCTCGAGCACCCGAACGACCCCGGTCTCGTGGCCAGCCCCCGCGACTTCGGCCTCGAGCGCCGCGGTGAACGTCGCCAGGCCGCACTGGGTGGGGGGATAGCTGCTGAGGAAACCGAACGACGCTTGCATGCCAACGACCTTCCAGGCTCGGGCGTAGCAGTCGACGACGGCTACTTCTGCCGCGACGGCCCAAGAACCGGGGCACGCCGAACTGGCCGCAGCCACCCGACGACACGCCGATCAGAAGGTCGATGCGTCCAACATCCGGCCACTCACGTGTCGCAGGACCACCAGCCATGGGTTCATCAACGGCGGATCACGACAACGGAGAGGAGGATCTGACATGGCAAGCCTACCAGCGAGCCGTCCCATCCCGGCCGGCCGCCGCCGGAGTCAGGCTCGTGCGTCCGCGAAGAGGGCGTCGTGGCACGGGGAGCACAGCCACCACTCCGGCTTGGCCGTCGGGTGCAGTGCCGGATCGGTCGGAAAGTGCTGCCGACAGCGACCACATTGCCGCAGGTCAGGCGGGTCGGTGGCGGGCTTCTCGACGTCCCAGTAGGTGGCTACAGGGTCGCGCTCGGGTGGCAGGCTCGTGCTCGCAGGTTCAGGCATGACGCTCCTCGCTCCTGTTGACGGTATCGGCGGCACGGCCGAACCGAGCGGCCCTCATCGAGATCGTGCCGGCTGGGCTACGGTCGATCTGTCGGTGGCACCGATCGGACGATCCCGGTCGATGCCGGTGGCCGTGCATCGACCGAGAGGTGTCCACGTGGGTCTGCGCATCGCGATGCTGGCCCCGATCGCCTGGCGCGTGCCACCACGCCACTACGGGCCGTGGGAGCAGTTCGTCTCCTTGCTCACGGAGGGCCTGATGGCGCGCGGTACGGACGTCACGTTGTTCGCGACGGGAGACTCGATCACCACAGCACGCCTCGTCTCGACCAGCGCGCGCGGGTGGGAGGAGGACCCCGACGCCGAACCCAAGGTGGCCGAGTGCCTGCACATCTCCGCACTGTTCGAGCGCGCCGGCGAGTTCGACCTGATCCACAACAGCTTCGACTTCCTCCCGCTGACGTACAGCGCACTGGTGTCCACCCCGATGCTCACGACCATCCACGGCTTCTCCTCGCCGCGCATCGTCGCCGTGTACGAGAAGTACGACCACCTCGGCGGCTACGTGGCCATCAGCGAGGCTGACCGACATCCCCGCCTGACCTACCTCGCCACCATCCACCACGGCATCGACACCGCCGCCTTCGCCCTCCACGACCACCCGGGCGAGTACCTGTTGTTCTTCGGCCGCATCCACCCGGACAAGGGCACCGCCGAGGCCATCGACGTCGCCCGTCGAACAGCGAAGCCGCTCGTGATCGCCGGCATCATCCAGGACCAGCGCTACTACGACGAGGCGGTGGCACCGCACATCGATGGCCGACGGGTTCGCTACGTCGGCCCCGTCGGGCCTGACGATCGGTCGACGTTGCTCGGTGGTGCGGCCGCCCTGCTGCACCTCATCGGGTTCGAGGAGCCGTTCGGGTTCAGCGTGGTGGAGGCCATGGCGTGTGGCACGCCGGTCATCGCCTTCCGGCGCGGCTCGATGCCAGAGCTCATCGACCACGGCATCACCGGCTTCCTCGTCGACGACGTGGAGCAAGCCGTCGCGGCGGTGGCCTCGGCAGGAACCCTCGATCGGTTGCAGATTCGACAGCGGGCCGTCACCCGGTTCGGTCGCGACCGGATGGCCGACGAGTACCTGGCGGCCTACGCGTCGCTGCTGCGCTGACCCTCAGCCGGTCAGCACGGCGCGAGCCACGAGGTCGGTGCCGAACGCGGTGAGGATGGCGAGGTAGAGCAGCCCGGTGGCCGCCATCACGGCCGAGTAGTACCGCTCCTTCAGCGCGGCGCGGGTGACGAGCGCCAGCACCAAAGTCGTCGCCGCGCAGGCCACCCACATCCAGCCGAGGATGCCGTCCCAGCCGTCGTCGATCGTGCCGTTCAGCACGCTCACCATGCCGGTCGGCACGAGCAGCAGGCCCACCTCGACCGGCCACAGCCAGATGACCCACGTGACCTGCTCGTCGAGCAGCCGTCGCGGGAGGCCCGGCTGCACCAGGTACCAGTGGCCGAGGAGCATGGCGTCGCTGATCGC
>CAZTVJ010000065.1:0-18255 GCA_964616935.1 uncultured Acidimicrobiales bacterium
TCATCACCTTCGTGGACGAGCTGCACACCATCGTCGGCGCCGGCGCAGCCGAGGGGGCCATGGACGCGGGCAACATGATCAAGCCCATGCTGGCCCGGGGTGAGCTGCGCATGATCGGCGCGACCACGCTCGACGAGTACCGCAAGTACGTCGAGAAGGATCCCGCACTCGAACGGCGGTTCCAGCCCGTGCTCGTCGGGGAGCCGAGCGTCGAGGACACCATCGCCATCCTGCGCGGCCTGAAGGAGCGCTACGAGGTGCACCACGGCGTGCGCATCCAGGACTCGGCGCTGGTGTCGGCTGCGGTCATGTCCGATCGGTACATCACGGGTCGCTTCCTGCCCGACAAGGCGATCGACCTCGTGGACGAAGCCGCCTCTCGGCTGCGCATCGAGATCGACTCCCTGCCCACGGAGATCGACGTGGTCGACCGGCGGATCCTGCAGCTCGAGATCGAGAGGGTCGCACTGTCCAAGGAGACCGACGCCGCCTCACTCGAGCGCCTCGCCGCGCTCGAGGACGAGCTCCAGCGGCTGCAGACCCAGTCGACCGAGATGAAGGCCCACTGGCAGGCCGAGAAGGAGGCGATCGGTGCCATCCGCACGCTGAAGGAAGAGCTCGAAGGGCTGCGGGCGCACGCCGAGCGTGAGACGGACCTGGAGAAGGCGGCCGAGATCCGCTACGGGCGCATCCCCGAGGTGGAGCGGCGCATCACCGCAGCCACCGCGCACCTCGACGAGCTGCAGGAGGAGCGCCGGATGCTGAAGGAGGAGGTCGACTCCGAAGACATCGCCGAGGTCGTGGCGAAGGCGACCGGTGTGCCGGTGCATCGTCTGCTGGAGGGAGAGATGCACAAGCTCGTGCACCTCGAGGATCACTTGCACCAACGTGTCATCGGCCAGGACGACGCCGTCCACGCGGTCGCCAATGCCATCCGGCGCAGCCGGGCCGGCCTGTCGGACCCGAACCGTCCCATCGGCTCGTTCCTGTTCCTCGGACCCACCGGCGTGGGCAAGACGGAGCTGGCGCGGGCCCTGGCCGAGCTGCTGTTCGACGACGAGAAGGCCATGACGCGCATCGACATGAGCGAGTACATGGAGAAGCACGCCGTCTCCCGCCTCATCGGGGCCCCTCCGGGCTACGTGGGCTACGACGAGGGCGGCCAGCTCACCGAGGCGGTGCGACGCCGGCCCTACGCCGTGGTCCTGCTCGACGAGATCGAAAAGGCCCACCCGGACGTCTTCAACGTGCTGCTGCAGGTGCTCGACGACGGTCGCCTCACCGACGGGCAAGGGCGCACGGTCGACTTCACCAACGCCGTGCTCATCATGACGTCGAACCTGCCCGGTGATCCGCTCGGGTTCTTCAAGCCCGAGTTCATCAACCGGGTCGACGACATCATCCGCTTCCGAGCGTTGTCCGAGGCCGACCTCACCCGCATCGTCGATCTGCAGCTCGTCCATCTGCAGGATCGCCTCGCGGCCAAGCGCATCGGGTTGGTCGTCACCGACGAGGCCCGACGGCTCCTGGCCCAGGAGGGCTTCGACCCGGCCTTCGGGGCCAGGCCGCTGAAGCGGGTGATCCAGCGCGCGCTCGGCGATCGGCTGGCTGTCCGTCTCCTTGAGGGCGCGCTGGCCGAGGGCGACACGGTCACGGTCGACGCGATCGACGGCGCGATCACCATGGGCTGAGCACGTCCGATTGGTGAACCGCCGCCGACGCCAAGGTGGTCGTTCTCGGAATTGCCACTCGCTCGCTGCTCGCTTCGAGTGGTTCCGTCGCTAACCTCTCCGATAGCGACGAAGGTCGAGGCGATCGCCCGGTTCGGGGCGACGGCCGCCGTCTCGGAGGGAGCACATGATCGTGGGCGCTCCTGCGGCCCGCTCGACGGACCCAACCCGTCGAGTAAGCGGCGCGGCCTCCACCGGTCGGCCGTCGCCAGCGTGGGTTCGTGAGCTGGTGGCCCGGCGCCTTCGCGAGGCTCGGCTCCTCGGCCGCCGCTTGTACGCCGGTGAGCGCGCCCTGCCGAGCTTCCTCGTCGTCGGCGCGCAGCGCGGTGGTACGACATCGCTGTTTCGCTGGCTCTGCGACCATCCGCAGGTGCAGGCTCCGCTCGAGAAGGAGATCCAGTTCTTCACGCTCGAATGGCAACGGGGCCTCGACTGGTACGGCCGCCACTTCGACACGATCCTGCCCGGGCGGGTCACCTTCGAGGCGTCGCCCTACTACCTGTACCACCCGCTGGCACCGGCTCGAGTGGCCGCCACGCTGCCCGCGGCCCGTCTGGTGGCGCTCCTACGTGAGCCGGTGGCTCGGGCGTGGTCGCACCACCACCATGTGACCGCGCTCGGCTACGAGACCTTGCCGTTCGCCGAGGCGCTCGCGATGGAGCCACAGCGGCTCGCCGGTGAGGAGGCGCGCCTGGTGGCCAACCCCAGCCTGACCAGCCACGCTCACCGGCACTACAGCTACCTCGATCGCGGCCGCTACCACGTCCAGCTGGAGCGGTGGCAGGCGGCGTGCCCCGACCGCTTGCTCGCCCTCCACAGCGCAGACCTCTTCCGGGACCCGCACGCCACGTTCCAGCGAGTGCTCGAGTTCCTCGAGCTCGACCCGTGGCGACCGCCGACCTACGACAACCGGTCCCGCCACCGCGGCGGTGACACGGCCTCGCCGATGCCCGGCGAGCTGGCGCGAAGCCTCCGCGCCAGATTTTTGGAAGCGAATGCCCGACTCCAGCCCCTGGTCGAGTTCGACCTGGGGTCATGGGCCCGCTGACCCATTTTCGCTGACCACGGAACCGGATGGGTCGACCGCCCCATGTGGTGGAACGGGTGCTTCATTACCGTGCGGTAGGCACGCCGGAGTGATTCGGTGTGCCGGACGGGGAAGGCCCTGAACCGGATGGTCGAACTGGTCGCGTGACCACCGGTGAGCCAGCGCGAACCCACTCCCCCCGTACCAACCGTTATCACCTTCGATGAGGAGCAGATGCAGATGAGCGCGTCCCTTCGCGCAGTCATGGCGACGACCGCAGTCGTCGTGGGAGCCACCGCCATCCTTGGTGGCACCGGTACGGCGTGGGCGTCCAAGCCCGGCGACGAGGGCCACAAGGTCACCCTCTGCCACGCAACCTCGAGTGACACCAACCCTTACAACGCGATCACCGTCGACGTGGCGAGCGTGTTCACCAAGGGTCATGATTCGCATGACCACAAGGGCCGGGAGGACATCATCCCCCCGTTCACCTACACCGGCGACGACGCCGTTGCGCACAGCTACGCCGGCAAGGGCGATCAGACCATCCTGGCCGATGGGTGCAAGGTGGCGAACCTGGTGACGACGGCTGCTCCGGTGACGACGGCTGCTCCGGCCACCACGGTTTCCGAGGTGGCGTGCCCGTCGGCAACCAACTGGGCGGCGCAGAAGGCGCTCCTGTCGTGGACCGGTCTGGACTGGACCGTCCCCGGCAAGGTCAGCATCGTCGTCTCCCTGAAGACGGCGGCCCCGCAGGGCTGCGCGATCACCGTCGGCCTTGCGTCGTACGAAGCTCCCAAGCCGACGGCTGCGGACATCGAGAAGCAGGTCCTGGTCGAGTCACAGTCGGGGACCGCGAGGGCGAAGCTCACCGTGGACCTGCCCGACACGGGCTGCTACAGCCAGGTCGACGCCTACGTCGGGCCGGTCATCAACTCCTTCGCCGGCGGCGATCGCTACGGGAGCCGCAAGCTGACCTGGTGGAACGGCACCATCGGTGGCGGTTCTGGTAGCGACTGCACCGCCCCGACCACGATGCCGCCCACCACCGTGTCCCCCACCACCGTGGCGCCGACAACAGTGCCCCCGACGACGGTGCCCCCGACGACGGTGCCCGAGGAGGAGTGGAACCCGCCGACGACCGTGCCCCAGACGACGGTGCCCCCGACGACGGTGCCCCCGACGACGGTGCCCGAGGAGGATCCGGAGGAGGAGTGGACCCCGCCCACCACGATCCCGACGACCCCGCCGACCACCGAGGTGCCGAGGACGTTCCCCGAAGATCCCATCACGGTCGAGCTGCCCTCGAACCCCCTGATCCCGCTCGACCCGAGCGATCCCCCTGCCCCGGCTGATCCCGCGGTCCCTGCCGAGTCGGCCGTCACCGCCGCCACCCAAGCCCCCCAGATCGAAGCGGTTACGGCCGCTCCGAGCCCGGCCCGTCTCCCCGAGACGGGTACCGGCACCCTCGGCCTCCTCGTCGCCGGCGTCGGCGCCGTGATGGCCGGGCTGGGCCTGGTGCAGCTTGCTTCCACCCGGAAGCGCAGCACCCTGGCCTGACATCCAGAGCGAGGGCGGCCGGAGCGGCGGCCACCTTCGCCCGGCGTCCCACCGGCCCGGCCGGCGTGCCCACCCCCCGGGGCGCGCCGGCCGTGTGCTGTGACAGGTTGCCGTCAGCAGCCCAGTGCAACCGCGGGCGAACACCCACATCAGATGTGGGCAACCGCCCGCAGATGGTGGGAGCGGGATGCGCGGGGCCAGCGTGCAGCGGCCCCGGCAGTAAGGTCGGCCACCGTCCCGAGTGTCATCGAGGAGGTCGTGCCGTGCCCGCAACTGTCGTCGTCGGCACCCAGTGGGGTGACGAAGGCAAGGGCAAGCTGACCGACCTCCTCGCCAAGGAGACCTCGATGGTGGTGCGCTACCAAGGTGGCCACAACGCCGGTCACACGATCGTGGTGAATGGTGAGTCCTTCGCCCTCCAGCTGCTCCCGTCCGGCGTGCTCTACGACCACGTCACCCCGGTGATCGGCAACGGCGTCGTCGTCGAGCCGGGTGTGCTGCTCGCCGAGATCGATCGTCTCGAGGCCAAGGGCATCGACTGCAGTCGCCTGAAGGTGAGCGGCAACGCCCATCTGATCCTGCCGTACCACATCGAGCTCGACTTCGTCAGCGAGCGGCGCCTCGGTCGCAACAAGCTCGGGACGACACGCCGTGGCATCGGGCCTACCTACGCGGACAAGGCTCTGCGCTCGGGGCTGCGGGTCCAGGACCTGCTCGACCCGAAGATCTTCCGGGCCAAGCTGGATCAAGCCCTCAAGGAGAAGAACTCCATCCTGACGCGGGTCTACAACCGGCTGCCCCTCTCGGCCGCCGACATCGCGACGCGCTACCTCGACGAGCTGGCTCCCCGGGTGGCGCCGTACATCGCGGACACCGTCAGCATCGTGCACGAGGCGCTGGAGGCGGGCGAGCAGGTGCTCCTCGAGGGCGCCCAGGCCACGTTCCTGGACGTGGACCACGGCACCTATCCCTTCGTGACGTCGTCGAACCCCGTGGCCGGGGGCGCCTGCACCGGCGCCGGCATCGGGCCCCGCCACATCGACCGGGTGATCGGCATCACGAAGGCCTACACGACGCGCGTCGGTGCCGGCCCGTTTCCGAGCGAGCTGTTCGATGGCACCGGCGACCTCCTCGTGGAGCGAGGCCACGAGTTCGGCACGAACACGGGCCGCCGCCGCCGTACCGGTTGGCTCGACACCGTCATGCTGCGCCAAGCGTCGCGCCTGAACTCGTTGTCCGAGTTGGCGGTGACGAAGCTCGACATCCTCGACACGCTCGACACGCTCAGGGTGTGCGTGGCGTACGAGCACGACGGCGAGAAGCTGCGCTCGATGCCGTACCACCAATCCGTGTTCCACGACGTGATGCCGGTGTACGTCGAGCTGCCCGGCTGGCGCACGGACCTCAGCTCCTGTCGCGAGGTGGCGGACCTCCCGCGAGAAGCCCGCCAGTACCTCGAGGTGATCGAGACCGAGGTGGGTGTGCCGGTTCGCTTCGCCGGCACCGGTCCCGGCCGCGACCAGTACGTGCAGTTCAGCTGAGGGGCGCCACCGTGCGCGTGTGCATCGTCGGGTCGGGTGGTCGGGAGCACGCGTTGGCCGCGGCGTTGTCGACGACGGCCGACGTCGTGGTCACGCCGGGCAACCCCGGCATCCCCGGGTCCACGAACATGCCACCCCAGGACCTGCCCGCCGACCTCTATGTCATCGGGCCCGAGGTGCCGCTCGTCGCCGGGTTGGCCGATCAGCTGCGAGGCCAGGGCCGCACCGTCTTCGGGCCCGGTGCGGACGGCGCCCGGATGGAGGGCTCGAAGGCCTGGATGAAGCAGCTCCTGCTGGCGGCCGGAGTCCCCACGGCGCAGCACCGCACCTTCGTGGCGGGGGAGGAGTCGGCCGCGTCCAGCTTCTTGCGGTCGCTGTCCCCGCCCTACGTCGTGAAGACGGACGGGTTGGCGGCGGGCAAGGGGGTGCTCGTCACCGAGGATCTGGCGGACGCGATCGAGGATGCGCGGGCCAAGTTGGCCGGCTCCTTCGGCGAGGCCGGCCGAGGTGTCGTGATCGAGGAGGGGATGATCGGTGCCGAGGTGTCTCTGCTGTGCTTGGTCGATGGGCACACCGCTGTCCCGCTGGTGTCAGCCCAGGACTTCAAGCGGTTGGGCGACGGCGACACCGGTCCCAACACGGGCGGCATGGGGGCGTACGCGCCGGTACCAGCCGTCGACGCGCCCGAGGCGGCCCGGCTGACCCGGTCGCTCGTGCAGCCGACCCTCGACGAGCTGGTGCGGCGCGGCATCGACTACCGGGGTGTCCTCTACGCCGGTGTGATGCTCACCGCGGACGGCCCGAAGGTGCTGGAGTACAACGTTCGCTTCGGTGACCCGGAGACGCAGGTGGTGATGCCGCTGATGACCGGCGACGTGGCCGCGCTTCTGGCCGAGGCTGCGACCGGGTCGTTGCAGACACAACCATCGTTCTCGGCCAGCGCCGCCGTCACGGTGGTGTGCGCGGCGCAGGGGTACCCCGTGGCGCCGACACATGGCGACGTGATCGAGGGCCTCGATGATGCGCGAGCGGTGCCCGGCGTCACGGTGTTCTGCGCCGGCGTCTCGGCCGACCTCCATGGACGCCTTCTCACCGCCGGGGGGCGCGTGCTGGACGTCACGGCCGTGGCGCCGACAGTGGCAGAGGCTCGGCGACGCGCCTACCAGGCCGTCGCCCGCCTCTCGTGGCCCGGTCTGAGCTACCGCTCGGACATCGGTCTGGCCGCCTTGCGCCTGCCGTGAACGTCGGCCTGGCCGTTCACCCGGTGATCCTGGCGGGCACCGCGATCCTTGCGCTCGGGGTGGTGGCCGGTGGCGTGGACCAGCGCCTCCGCGTGCCGAGCCTCGGCCTGTTCCTGGCACTCGGCATGCTCATCGGCGACGACGGGCTCGAGCTCATCGGGTTCTCCGATGCCGGCCTGGCCCAGAGCATCGCGGTCAGCGCACTCGTGGCCGTGACCCCCGGCGCACCAGTCGTTGCGCTGCTGGCTTGGGTCACGTCCGGTGACGCCGGCTGACGGGGTGGTCGGGTCAGGGCCAGGTCACGGTCAGGGTTCCGTCAGGGAAGCGACCCGTACCTGACACGTTCCCAACACTGTCGGGAAACTGGCGCTTTCTACGGTCGGGTGCGTCCGACCACCAGCCGCGCGGACCGGGCCGGCGCTGTCCCGAGCACCTGCGGCGAACGCCAACCAAGGAGAAACCATGACGCCAACGGGAGCCAGCCGGTTCCGGCGCTACGCGTGGCGAGGAACCATCGCCGCCGCGGTCGCCGGAGCGGGCGTCCTGCTCGCCACCGGCACTGCGTTCGCCCAGGACGCGCCGGGGCCAACGATCGAGCAGCTCGCGGAGGACACGGCCAACACCGGCATCGCCCTGAACCTGCTCTGGGTCGTCATCGGCGCGATCCTCGTCATCTTCATGCAGGCCGGCTTCGCCCTCGTCGAGACCGGGTTCTGTCGGGCCAAGCACGCCGCCCACGTCGTCAGCACGAACTTCGCCGTTTTCGGCCTCGGCTTCATCGGCTTCCTCGTGTGCGGATTCGCCTTCGCATTCAGCAACTTCAGCTACGCCTCGTTCGGCTTGGTCGAGTCGATCCAGTCACCGACGACGAGCGGCCTGATCGGCTCGGGTGAGTGGGTCTTCCTCTGGGGCCGGACCGGCTACTTCCTGTCCGGTGTGAAGGCCGAGCTGCTGCCCGCCGTTGCCGCCTTCTTCCTGTACATGGTGGCGTTCATGGACACCACGGCCACGATCCCGACGGGTTCCATGGCCGAGCGCTGGAAGTGGAAGAGCTTCGTGGGGTGGGGCCTGTTCTGCGGCGCCCTCTACTACCCGATCTTCGCCGGGTGGACGTGGGGCGGCGGCTGGCTGTCGCAGCTTGGTAACAGCCTCGACCTCGGCTTCGGCTACGTGGACTTCGCCGGTTCGGGCGTGGTGCACGGCATGGGCGGCATGGCGGCCCTGATGGGCGCCATCGTGCTCGGCCCTCGCATCGGCAAGTTCGGCAAGGACGGCAAGCCACGCGCCCTGCCGGGCCACCACATCCCGATGGCCATGCTCGGCACCTTCATCCTGCTGTTCGGGTGGTTCGGATTCAACGCCGCCTCCACCTTCGCCGCCACCGACATCCAGTTCGCCGTCGTGGCCACGAACACGGCCATCGCGGCCGCCTTCGGCGCCTCGATGGGCATGCTCTGGATCATCATGCGGACGGGCAAGCCCGACCCCGGCATGATGGCCAACGGCAGGGTGGCCGGCCTCGTGGCCATCACGGCCCCGTGCGCGTTCGTCTCGTTCTGGGCGGCCGCGCTCATCGGCACGATCTCCGCCGTCGTGGTGATCGAGAGCATCTTCATCGTCGAGAAGAAGTTCAAGATCGACGACCCCGTCGGCGCCATCTCGGTGCACGGCGTGAACGGCATCCTCGGCGTGCTGTGGGTCGGCCTGCTGTCCAACGGCAGCTACGGGAGCGGCTGGAACCTCACCGACACCTCGGCCACGACCGACAAGAAGGTGACCGGGATCTTCTACGACTTCAGCCTCGGCGGGAAGCAGCTGGTGGCGCAGGTGATCGGTGTCGTCATGGTCATCATCCTGGGCGGAGGCTTGTCCTACGCCTTCTTCAAGATCCAGGGCAAGCTCACCAAAGGCGGCATCCGGTCGTCCGAGGAGGACGAGCTCGCCGGCCTCGACCTGCCCGAGATGGGCGTCCAGGCGTACCCGGAGTTCGCCGGTGGCCTCGGCAGCTACCCGGCCGGGCCGGCGTCCGACAGCTCGGTGCGGACACCCGTCCCGACCTGAGCATCCAGGCCATGACCAGTAGGAGGGGGTGGCCAAGCGGCCGCCCCCTCTTCGCGCCCCCTCTTCGCGCCCCCTCGAAGTTCGGCCCCGCGATGCAGGAAACCGCATCCTCAGGCCGGACTTCGTGAGGTGCAGGCGGTCCGGCGGGTGAGTCGGACGCCGCGCCCCGGCGTTGCGGTCGTGGCACGATGACGCCGTGATCCCGCGCTACCAGCTGCCCGAGATGGCGACGCTGTTCACCGCCGAGGCCCAGCTGGCCCGCATGCTGGAGATCGAGCTGCTGGCCACCGAGGCGTGGGCCGCGCTCGGCGTCGTGCCGCAGGACGACGCCCGCCGATGCCGTGAGGGAGCACCCGAGGTGGACGCCTCGTTCGTCGCCGCCGTGGACGAGCGCGAGCGCACCACCGATCATGACGTCGCCGCCTTCGTGGACGTCGTGCAGGACCGCATCGGGGGCGACGCCGGGAAGTGGATCCACTACGGGCTCACGTCGTCGGACGTCGTCGACACGGCGTGGTCGTGGGCGCTGCGCGATGCCGCCGACCTGTTGGTGACGGCGGCCGACGGCCTGGTCGCCATCCTGCGCCGCCGCGCCGTCGAGCACCGCGCCACGGTGATGGTGGGCCGTACCCACGGCGTCCACGCCGAGCCGACCACCTTCGGGGTCAAGCTGGCCCTGTGGGCGCTCCAGGCCGACCGTGACCGGCAGCGGTTGCGGGCGGCCAGGGATGCCGTGGCCGTCGGCAAGCTGAGCGGCGCGGTGGGCACGTACTCCAACATCGACCCCGCCGTGGAACGCTACGTCTGCGACCGGGTCGGCCTGCTGCCCGTGCCCGCCACCCAGGTGATAGCTCGGGATCGCCACGCCCAGTACCTGTACGCGTGCGCGTCGGCCGGGGCCAGCGTCGAGATGTTCGCCACCGAGGTTCGCCACCTCCAGCGGACCGAGGTCCGCGAGGTGGCGGAGGGGTTCAAGCCCGGCCAGAAGGGCAGCTCGGCCATGCCCCACAAGCGCAACCCCATCACGGCCGAGCGCCTCAGCGGGCTGGCCCGCATCCTGCGGGGCAACCTCCAGGCGGGCTTGGAGGACGTGGCTTTGTGGCACGAGCGGGACATCTCGCACTCGTCGGTGGAGCGTGTCATCCTGCCGGACTCGAGCCACCTGGCCTACTACGTGCTGCGCAAGATGGCGGCGCTCGTGGAGCACCTCGAGGTGGACGCGGCTCGCATGCGGGAGAACCTCGACCGCAGCTTCGGGCTGGTGTTCTCCCAGCCGGTGCTCCTCGCGCTGGTCGAGGGCGGTCTCAGCCGTGACGACGCCTACCGCATCGTGCAGGATGACGCCATGCAGGCCTGGCGCGACGGCGTCGCGTTCCGGACGTTGCTCGAGAAGGATCGACGGGTCCCGCTCGGCGTCGAGGCGCTGGACGAGGCCTTCAGCCTGGAGCGGTCGCTGCGCCACACGGGCGTGGTGTTCGAGGCGCTCGCCGCGCTCGGGTAGGCCGTGGCCGTCGACCTGCCGCTCGCTCGCGTCCACGTCGGGAAGGTGCGCGATCTCTACGACGCCGGTGGTGGCCGCTTGCTCATGGTGGCATCCGACCGGCTGTCGGCCTTCGATGTCGTGATGGCCGAGCCCGTCCCCGACAAGGGCCGCCTCCTCACGGCCATGAGCGCGTTCTGGTTCGACCTGCTCGCTCCGGTGGCGGCGAACCACCTCATCTCGCTGGACGTGGATTCGCTGCCGCCGCCGGCCCGTGACCAACAGCTGGTCGGGCGCATGATGCTGGTGCGCCGATGCGAGATGTTGCCCGTCGAGTGCATCGTCCGCGGCCACCTCGCCGGCTCGGCATGGAAGGAGTACCGCGAACGCGGCACCGTCCACGGATCGACGCTGGCGTCCGGGCTGCGCGAAGCGGATCCACTGCCGGCCCCGGTGTTCACCCCCTCCACCAAGGCCGCCAGCGGCCATCACGACGAGAACATCACCTTCGACGATGCCGTGGCGGTGCTCGGCGGCGAGCTGGCCGAGGAGGCGAGGGCCTTGTCGCTCGCCGTGTTCGCGGCGGCGGCCAGGCACGCCGAGCAGTGCGGCATCGTCGTGGCCGATACGAAGTTCGAGCTCGGCCGCCTCGACGGCCGGCTGGTACTGGCCGACGAGGTGCTCACCCCCGACTCGTCGCGGTTCTGGCCCGCAGGTGGGTACCAGCCGGGGGCAACGCCACCCGGCTACGACAAGCAACCGGTGCGGGACTGGCTGGAGGCGACGGGCTGGGACAAAGCACCGCCTCCACCACCGCTGCCCGCGGAGGTCGTGGCAGCGACACGCGCCCGCTACGTCGAGATCTACGAGCGACTCGCCGGGCGGCCCTTCGCCGACTGGCCGGGCCGTGCGGCCTGAAGGCTCGGTCCGGTGGCGATCGCGTGCCACCATGGCGGGGTGAGGTTCTCCGTGCTCGTCGAAGTGCGCTTGCGCTCGGGCATCGCCGATCCTCAGGGTGCCACCATCGAGCGGTCGCTCCCCACCCTGGGCTTCGGTGAGGTCGAGGGGGTGACGGTGGGTAAGGCGATTCGGTTCACCGTCGAAGCCGGCGACGAGGAAGCGGCGCGCCGACGGGTCGCCGAGCTGTGTGAGCGCTTCCTCACCAACCCGGTCATCGAGGAGGCCGACATCACGGTGCGAGCTGCTTGATGGCGGTGGGCGTCGTGTTGTTCCCCGGCACGAACTGTGAGGCGGACGTCCTGGAGGCCGTCACCACCGTCGGTGGCCAAGCCGAGCTCGTGTGGCACGGCGACACCAGCCTTCCCAGCAACATCGACGCCGTCGTGCTGCCGGGGGGATTCGCGCACGGTGACTACCTTCGCACGGGGGCGATCGCCCGATTCTCGCCCATCATGGCCACCATCGCCGAGTTCGCGCGAGCAGGCGGACCCGTTCTCGGCATCTGCAATGGCTTCCAGATCCTCTGCGAAGCAGGACTTCTGCCCGGCGCGTTGCAGAAGAACGCGGGGCTCCGGTTCGTGTGTGACGTGACCACCGTTCGTGTGGAATCGGTCGATACGGTGGTCACATCAACACTGGCAATGGGCCGGGAGCTACGGCTCCCGATCAATCATTTCGAAGGCAACTACACCTGCTCGGCCGCGACGCTCGACGAGCTCCGGGCCGAAGATAGGGTCGTGTTCCGCTACGGCGAGAACCCGAATGGCTCACTCGACGACATCGCTGGCGTGTGCTCGCCCGCTCGTAACGTGGTCGGCTTGATGCCCCACCCCGAGCGGGCGTGCCACGAGCTGCTCGGTTCGACCGACGGGCAGATGGTGTTCGCCAGCCTGCTGAACGCGGCCCGAACCGGCGTCACATCGAGCGGGTGATCCCCGCCGCCTTGAGCACGGCGGCGGTGACGCCGGCCTCACGCCAGGCGGCGTAAGAGATGCCACGCCGCTCGCTGTAGCTCAGTGCCGATTTCACGAACTCGTTCTCGAGCTCGGTGAGGTCCACCTTCTCCTCCATGCCCGCCAGCTCGTCGCTGAGGTCCATGCGCTCTTGGATGAGGTTCACCCTGGTGAGCGGATCGGCGTCGCCCAACTGCGCTTCAATGCCAGCCAAGCGCTTCTGGATGGACTCCGGTGTGCGCTTGCGACCGCGCTTCGGGCGATGGGCATCCAGTGCTTCGAGATAGCGGCGGACTGCGCGACCTTCATTCCGACCAGCGGCCAGCGCCGCCTTGTGCTCGTCGGTCATGGCCTTCTTGCGGGGCTTTTTCTCTGCCATAGGGACGTCATCTTGGCGAACAACGCGGGGATGTTCAAGTCGTAAGGGCGGTTGTCGCGTCGGGCAAACAGGGAGTCCCTGCCCGCGACGTCGCTCGGGTACCGTGGCGATCGTGGTGGAGCCCGTGCACCGAGCCCTGGGGCTCACCGACGACGAAGCCGGCGAGATCACGCGGATCCTCGGTCGAGAACCGAACCAGGTCGAGCTCGCGATGTACGCCGTGATGTGGTCCGAGCATTGCTCGTACAAGTCGTCGCGGTTGCACCTGCGCCGGCTACCGACGGCGGCGCCGTGGGTGCTCGTCGGCCCGGGGGAGAACGCCGGGGTGGTGGACGTGGGCGACGGCATCGCGGCCGCCATCCGCATCGAGAGCCACAACCACCCGTCGGCCATCGAGCCCTTCCAGGGCGCTGCTACCGGTGTCGGCGGCATCCTGCGCGACATCTTCACGATGGGCGCCCGGCCGATCGCCCTGATGGATCCCCTGCGGTTCGGCCCGCTCGACGACGCCCGCAGCCGCTGGATCGCCGAGGGCGTCGTCAGCGGCATCTCCCACTACGGCAACGCCGTCGGCGTTCCGACCGTCGGGGGAGAGGTCGTCTTCGACGTCACCTACCAGGGGAACCCGCTCGTCAACGTGCTGTGCCTCGGTCTGCTCCCGGTGGATCGGCTCGTGCTCGGCCAGGCGCACGGCGAAGGCAACCTGGCCGTCCTGCTCGGGTCGGCGACGGGGCGCGACGGGATCGGGGGCGTCAGCGTGCTCGCCTCGGCGGGGTTCAGCGAGGGCGACGAGGCCAAGCGCCCCAGCGTGCAGGTGGGGGACCCGTTCGAGGAGAAGCGGCTCATCGAGGCGTGCCTTGCCCTGCTCGATGCAGGCCTGGTCGTCGGCATCCAGGACCTTGGCGGCGCCGGCCTGTGCTGCGCCACCAGCGAGACGGCCTCCCGGGCCGGCATGGGGATGGACGTCGACGTCAGCGCCGTGCCGCGACGCCAGCCGGGCATGGAGCCGTTCGAGGTCATGACGTCGGAGAGCCAGGAGCGCATGTTGGCCATCGTCACCCCCGACACGCTCGACGAGGTGCTGGCCGTCGCGGCGCGGTGGGACGTCAGGGCCGCCGTCGTCGGCCGGGTCACCGGCGGCGGAGCGCTGCGCATCCTCGACGGCTTCGGCGGCGATGTGCTCGGTGAGGTGCCGGCTGCGTCGCTGCACGACGCCGCGCCGCTCTACGACCGCCCCCAACGCCCTCGCGATCGCTCGAGCGAGCGCGACCCTGTGTCCCTGCCGCCCGGCGACGTCGCTGCGGCACTGGTCGGCATGCTGTGCGATGCCGGGTGGATCTGGCACCAGTACGACCACCAGCTGTTCCTCAACACCGTCGAGGGACCGGGTGGCAACGCCACGGTGCTGCGATTGAAGCATCCCGTCACGGGGTTCGACACCGGCCGAGGTCTGGCCCTGACCACGGACGGCAACCATCGCTGGTGCGCGGTCGATCCGCGGGTGGGAACGGCGCGGGTGGTGGCCGAGGCGGTGCTCAACCTGGCGTGCGTCGGTGCCCGCCCGCTCGCCCTGGTGAACTGCCTGAACTTCGGCAATCCGGAGCATCCAGAGGTGATGTGGGAGCTGGCGGAGGCCATCGACGGCATGGCCGAGGCCTGCACCGCCTTCCTCATCCCCGTGGTCGGTGGCAACGTCAGCCTCTACAACGAGAGCCGGGGGCGGGACATCGATCCGACGCCGGTCGTAGGTCTGCTCGGCCTCGTCGACCGGCTCGAGCGACGTCCTCCCAGCCGTCGCCTCGTCGAAGGCGGTTCGTTGCTCCTGCTCGGCGCCGAGGGCGATCGCCAGCTCGGGCTGGCCGGCTCGCGGTGGGCTTGGGAGCGCGGGGCCCGGGGCGGCCGCCTCGAGGGGCTCGATGCGCCATCCCACCTCGCAGTGGCCGAGCTCGTGCGCCACCTCGTGCTCGACGATGTCGTTGCCGGCCTTCACGACGTCGCCGATGGGGGGCTCGGGCTGGCCCTGGCCGAGCTCGCGGCACGGTCGGGGGTGGGCCTGCGGGTCTCGGGCGTGGAGGACTGGATGGCCCTCTTCGAGGAGTCGCCCGGACGCGTGGTCGTGTGTGTCGAGGGCAACCATGCCATCACCGTGGCGCGCCGGGCCGATGCCGCCGGGGTGGTCTGGCGGGAGATCGGGTCGGCGGGAGGCGATGCTGTCGTCATCGAGGGCCTGGTCGACCTGGCGCTGGCCGACGTGGTCCGCGCCTGGCGCAACCGGCTACCCGATGCGTTTGGGGTCGCCGTCAGCCACTGATCGATGGTGGCGCGGCCGTGCTGCACCCGTATCCTTCGGTTCCGGGGTCGGCCTGGTCGGTCCGCGACGCCGTGCCCGGACAGGGAGACGAGTGGCGAGGTCGGACACGGAGCTGATGCGTCGAGCCATCGAGCTGGCGGCCTCGGTCCGCGCCAAGACGTCGCCCAACCCGTGGGTGGGGGCGGTGCTCGTCACGACGGCGGGCGAGGAGTTCGAGGGCGCAACCGCCCCTCCAGGCGGCCTCCATGCCGAGGTCGCGGCACTGGAGGCGGCCAGAGCGGCCGGCGCCGACCTGGCCGGCAGCACGGTGGTGTGCACCCTGGAGCCCTGTAGCCACCACGGCCGCACTCCACCCTGCGCGGACACGCTGGTGGACGCCGGGGTCGCGCACGTCGTGGTCGGCGTCGAGGACCCGGACGAACGAGTGGCCGGCCTGGGTCTGGCCCGCCTGCGCGCTGCTGGCGTTGCCGTGCGCACCGGGCTCCTGGCCGACGAGGTGGCCGACCAGCTGGCGCCCTACCTCAAGCAGCGCCGCACGGGCCGCCCGTGGGTGGTGCTGAAGCTGGCGGCGACGCTCGACGGGCGCACGGCCGCGGCCGACGGCACGAGCCGATGGATCACCGGCCCGCAGGCGCGCGCCGATGTGCACCAGCTGCGTGCCGAGAGCGACGCGGTCCTCGTCGGGGCCGGCACGGTGCGGGTCGACGACCCAGCCCTCACGGTCCGCCACGTCGACGGCCGTGACCCGCTCCGCGTCGTGCTCGGCGCGGCGCCGCCCGCGGCCAAGGTGCACCCCTGCCTGGAGCTGACCGGCGAGCTCGGTGCGGTACTCGACGACCTGGGTGGGCGCGACGTCCTGCAGGTCCTCGTCGAGGGCGGGGCCACGACGGCCGCTGCCTTCCACCGAGCCGGACTGGTCGACCGCTACGTCCTCTACCTGGCGCCCGCACTGATGGGTGGCGACGATGGCGCTCCGCTGCTGAGCGGCCCCGGAGCGCGCACCATTGCCGACGTGTGGCGAGGCCGGGTGGTCGATGCAACGACGCTCGGTACCGACCTGCGCATCGTGCTCGCGCCTCGAGCGGAAGGAGTCCTGGCATGATCGACGGAGCAGCGTCGCCGTTCGCCCCGGTCGAGACGGCCATCGCAGCCATCGCCCGGGGCGAGATCGTGGTCGTCGTCGACGACGAGGATCGCGAGAACGAGGGCGACCTCATCATGGCGGCAGAGTTCGCCACGCCCGAGAAGATCGCGTTCTACGTGCGCCACA
Organism: uncultured Acidimicrobiales bacterium; assembly: GCA_964616935.1. Lineage (GTDB taxonomy): Bacteria > Actinomycetota > Acidimicrobiia > Acidimicrobiales > Ilumatobacteraceae > CAZTVJ01. The sequence goes on from CAZTVJ010000065.1 coordinate 16,514, forward strand.
CGAGCGGCGTCATCTGTGTCGGTCTCACGGGCCAACGGTGCGACGAGCTGGACCTGCCGCTCATGGTGGAGCGCAACACCGAGAGCAACCGCACGGCGTTCACGGACTCCGTCGACCTCATCCAGGGCACCAGCACCGGCATCTCGGCGGCGGATCGCGCGCTCACCATCCGGGCGTTGGCCGACGCGGCCGTCTCCCGGCACGACCTGGCCCGTCCCGGCCACATCTTCCCGCTTCGATCCCGGCCTGGCGGCGTGCTGAAGCGGGCCGGGCACACGGAGGCATCGGTCGACCTGGCCCGCCTCGCCGGGTTGGAGCCGGCCGGCGTGCTCTGCGAGATCGTCAACGACGACGGCACGATGAGCCGCGTTCCCGATCTCGAGCGCTTCTGCGTCGAGCACGGGCTCCTCCTCATCTCGATCGCCGACCTCATCCGCCACCGGGCGCGAACCGAGCAGCTCGTGCACCGGATCGGCGAGGCCGACCTCCCCACGCCATGGGGACCGTTCCGATGCGTCGCCTACCGCTCCAGCCTCGATGAGGTGGAGCACCTGGCCTTCGTGCGCGGTGGGGTGGCGGGCGGGGAACCGGTGCTCGTCCGGGTGCACTCCGAATGCCTCACCGGCGACGTGTTCGGCTCGCTCCGTTGCGATTGCGGGCCACAGCTGCAGTCGGCGATGGCCCAGGTGTCCGAGGCCGGCCGCGGTGTCGTGGTGTACCTGCGAGGTCACGAGGGCCGCGGCATCGGCATCGGCCACAAGATCCGCGCCTACCGGCTGCAGGACGAGGGCTTCGACACCGTGGACGCCAACCTCCAGCTCGGCCTCCCGGTCGACAACCGGGAGTACGGCATCGGGGCCCAGATCCTGGCCGAGCTGGGCGTCGAGCAGATGCGTCTCATGACCAACAACCCCGCCAAGTATGGCGGGCTGGAGGGTTTCGGCCTCGAGATCGTCGAGCGGGTGCCCATCCAGATCGACCCGACCCCGGAGAGCGCCCGCTACCTGCAAGCCAAGCGCGACCGCATGGGACACCTGCTCGACTTCGACACGCGCACAGGAGGTGCACCATGAACGTCCATGAGGGTTCGCTCCGCGGGGAGGGCCTGCGCATCGCGATCGTCTGCTCCCGCTTCAACGACCTGATCGTCGAGCGGCTGCTGGCCGGTGCCGATGGAGCGCTGCGCCGCCACGGTGTCCAAGACGACGACATCACCGTCGTGTGGGTGCCGGGATCGTTCGAGATCCCGATCGCCGCCAAGCAGCTGGCGGGCTCGGGCTCGTACGACGCCGTCGTCACCTTGGGCGCGGTGATACGAGGGGCGACGGCCCACTTCGAGCACGTCGCCGGTCAAGCCGCTGCCGGCGTGCAGCGCGCCGCGCTCGACACCGGTGTGCCGGTGATCTTCGGCGTGCTCACCACCGACACCATCGAGCAGGCCATCGAGCGGGCTGGGACGAAGCTCGGCAACAAGGGGGCCGAGGCGGCAGTCGGCGCCATCGAGATGGCCACGCTGCTCAAGGACCTGCCCGGCGCTTGAGCCAGACTCGAGGCCGTTCAGGCGCTCATGCCCCCGTCGACGCTGAACCCTCCTCCGGTTACCGCACCGGGCACGACGGGACGACCGAGTCACGGATGACGTCGTTGGGGCGGCGCGATCGGTGACTTGGTGGCTGCGGAGGTCGCGGGACCTGGCATGGTGGGTGGGTGACCGGCCCGACGAGCCCGCCGCCCCCGTACGC
>CAZTVJ010000066.1:0-3226 GCA_964616935.1 uncultured Acidimicrobiales bacterium
CGCGGCGTCGTCGGTCCCGGCCGCCGCGTGCTCGTGCTGCCGAACGGCATCGACAGCTCCCGCTGGCGGGTCGAGCCGATCGACCACGACCCGACCACGGTCACACTCGTGTCGGTCATGCGGTTCGCCCCCCGCAAGCGCCCCCGTCCCCTCCTGCGCATGCTCGCCCAGGTGCGCGAGCGGGCGCCTCGTGGAACCGACGTGCGCCTCGTCCTCGTCGGTGAGGGTGGCGAGGGGAAGGCCGTACGGGCCACCATCGACCGGCTGGGCCTACGGAGCGCGGTCGACCTTCCCGGCCGGCTCGGCCACGACGAGATCCGCGCCCTCTACGCCCGCGCCGACGTCTATGTCGCGCCGGCCAACCTCGAGTCGTTCGGCCTCGCCGCGCTCGAGGCTCGGTGCGCCGGCCTGCCCGTGGTGGCGAAGGCCCAGACCGGCATCCGAGAGTTCGTCGAGCACGGACAGGAGGGTCTGCTCGCCGCGAACGACCACCAGTTCGTCGACCAGATCTTGGCCCTCGTGCGCGATCGGGAGCTGCGCGCCAAGATCGCCGGGTTCAACCTCGCCACGCCGGCTCGCTGCGAATGGCCGGAGGTCGTCCAGCTGACCCTCGACGCCTACCGGGAGGCGAGCGTGCTCGCCGGCCGGTTGCCGGCGGACCGGATCAGCTCGTCACCGGAGTGAGCGGAGGCTTCGTCTTCCAGCGGTAGCCGCGCAGCGGCACGTACCCGGCGCGGGTGATCACCAGGGCGACGCCGTAGCCGATGCCCATGATGATGAGGCCGCCTACGGCGTCGAGCAGGAAGTGGTTGGCCGTGACGACCACGACGAAGATCGTCAGCGCCGGCAGCAGCAGCACGGCCACCTTCATCACCGTGGTGCGCACGAGGCCGATGGTCGCCATCGTCACCCACATCGCCCACCCGCAGTGGAGGCTCGGCATGGCCGCGTACTGGTTGGACACCTTCTCCATGGCCGAGTTGTCGAACGACCAGAGCGTGGGGAGCTGCTTCAGGGTGTCGACGAAGCCGTAGACCATCTGACCAAGGTGCACGTCGAGCAGGCGGGGCGGCATCAGCGGGAAGTACCGGAACCCCACGAGACCGCACAGCGTGCCGACCGCGAGGACGTTGCGCCAGAAGGGGTAGTGATCGGGCCGACGGCGGTACAGCCACACCAGGGTGAACAGCGTGGTGATCACGTAGCCGGCGCCGTACAGGTAGTTCGAGATGATGAGGACCCAGCGCTGGTCGATGAGGAACTGCTGCACCTCGAGCTCGACGTTGATCGCCAGGTCCTTCTGCCAACGGATCACGCGCAGGGCGTTGTCGAAGGCGTGCCCTGCTCCCGACTTGTTCAGGTTGCGGGTGCTCTCGTAGAAGGCATACAGCAGGCCGACGGCGATGAGCTCCTTCCACCAGCGCAGCCGATGACCGGTCGTCAGCAGGGTGCCCGGCTTGGCCGGGGCGTCGGCCGCGGGCGCGTCGTTCGGCGCGGTCGCGGCGCCATCAGTTGCCAGCATCGAGTCGTCCACGCGTCGGCTCTTCGTCGGGGTGCCGCACCAAGCCAGGCACCGGTCCGATCGAGTCTAGGGGCCCGTCGCTCGGGGCAGCCGCCACCGCTCGTCCCTGCTTCGGGCATCCCGGTCGGCTAGTAGTCGATGCCCTTCTTGGCGACGATGCCGCGGTCGTAGGCATGCTTGATGCTGCGCATCTCCGTGGCCGTGTCCGCGACGTCGAGCAGCTCCGCAGGGGCGTCGCGCCCCGTGGCCACGATGCTGACCCGTCGGGGCCGATCGCGGATGACGGCGACCACCTCGGTGGTCGAGATCCAGCCCCAGTTCATCGGGTACGTGATCTCGTCGAGCACGACCAGGCGATGGGCATTTGCGGCGATCACCGTCGCGGCGTGGTCCCAGGCCGCTCGGGCGACGGCCTCGTCCTCGCTCAGGTCGAGGGAGTCCCACGTGAACCCCTCCCCGATCGACCACCAGTCGACCCCAAGGCGGTGAGCGGTGGTCTCCTCGCCCACGTGCCACGCGCCCGACTTGAGGAACTGGACCACGGCCACGGGCCACCCGCGGGCCACGGCGCGCATCACGACGCCGAACGCCGCGGTCGACTTTCCCTTCCCGTCGCCGGTGTTGACGACGACGAGCGACGGCGCCGGCCGAAGCCCACCGGGTCGAGGGTCATCGGTCGGTGGATCGGGCTCGAGGCTCATCGGACGGGCACCACCACGATGTTCGGGCCGTCGTGGAGCACGCGCACCCTGGCACCGTAGAAGCGGGCGAGGTGCTCCTCGGTGAGCACCTCCTCAGGAGGCCCGGCCACGGCGATGCGGCCCCGGTCGAGCAGCGCGAGCCGGTGGGCGTACTGGCCCGCCAGCGTGAGGTCGTGCATCGTCGACACGACGGTGAGGTCGTTCGTGACGCGCAGCTCGTCGACCAGCTCGAGCACCTCTTGCTGGTGTCCGACGTCGAGCGCCGTCGTGGGCTCATCGAGGAGCAGGATGGGTGCGGCCTGGGCCAGCGACCGGGCGATGACGACTCGCTGACGCTCACCACCGGACAGCGTGTCGAGGGGCCGGTGGGCGAAGTCCGTCAGGTCGAGCTGGGTGAGTGCTCGGGCTGCGGCGAGGCGATCGGTCTCACCCTCGCCGGCGAGCGGACGGAGGTGGGGCGTGCGACCGAGCAGCACGTACTCGTCGACCCGCAGGCCGACCGGTACCACGGGCGACTGCGGTACGAGCGCCACGAGCCGGGCCCTCGCCCGACGACCCAGCTCGCCGACGGGACGACCGCCGAGCTCGACCCGACCGCGGGTGGGCAACAACCCGGCGAGGACCTTGAGCAGCGTCGTCTTGCCGCCTCCGTTCGGGCCGACGACGGTGAGCCACTCGCCGGCATCGACGGAGAGGTCAAGGCCATCGAGCACCGTGCGACCCCCCAGGTCGACCGTGACGTCCTTGGCCATCACCCCGAGGCTCATGCGACCGACCTCCTGCTGCCGCGCAGCACGACGATGAAGAACGGTGCCCCGAAGAACGCCGTGACCACGCCGATCGGCAGCTCGGATGGCGCCAGCGCCGTACGTGCGACCAGATCGGTGAGGGCCAGGAACGCCGCGCCGAACAGGATCGAGAGGGGAAGGACGATCCGGTAGCTGTGGCCGACGACGAGGCGCACAGCGTGCGGCACGATGATCCCGACGAACCCGATCAGCCC
>CAZTVJ010000067.1:0-1786 GCA_964616935.1 uncultured Acidimicrobiales bacterium
GAGCCCTCGGTACGTGACAAACCCGCCAAGCATCTGAACGACCAGACCGACCACAGCCACGAAGTCCCACGCGCTCACTCAGCCTGGATCCACCGCCGAGTGATCGGTGGTGGCTTCGTCGGCGGCTTGTGGGCTGATCGAGGTCTTCGGATGTGGTCGCGATGGCGGCGGTTGCCGTCGGGGCGTGCGAGGTCAGCGTCGAGTCGGTGTTTGTTGGTTGTGGCGGCCGCCTCGGGTGGGGCGTCGGCTCGCGGGGCCGCTGGGTCAGGAGCGGAGCGGGATGGTCCGGAGCCGGGTGAGGATCGAGTGGAACTCGGTCTGCCATGGCCAGCGGGCGGGGAGGTGGAGTTGTCGTCGCCGTCCACCGCGGGTGGACCGGCCGGGGACGGTGAGGAGGCGACGGCGGATGGTCTTGGCGACGATGGGACCGGTGACGCCGGTGCCGATGAGGTGGACCCAGCGCAGCAGGTTGTGAGCGACCGTGGCGAGCACGGCCCAGGCGCCGTTGGCGTGGAACCGGCCCGAGGGGCAGTGCTCAAGCCCGGCGCCTTCTTTGAGATCGCGGATGGCGAGCTCGACGACAGCGTGAGCGCGATGGTCGACGTCGAGCTCGACGGCAGTGCCGGTCCCGTCGGTGATGAACGCGTGGTGTCGCCAGTTGGCGAACAGGTCGGCCTGCTTGCCCAGGATGCGGGTGCGGCGCACCACCAGCCGGTGCCCGTCGCCGTAAGCGCACTCGGCGACCTCGGCCTCGCCGCCCAGGGTGTAGTCGATCGGGATCCACGCCGCTTCGTGGATCCCGGCGATCGCCGCCATGACGGCTTTCACCTGGCGAACGGTGATCGAGTAGCCCACACCGTGGTCTCGGCACGCCGCCACGACCTTCTTGGACCAGAACCCCGAGTCGGCCCGCAGCCGCAACGGTCCCGTCGCTCCGGCCCGGCGGACCCGCCCGATGACCTCGCGCACGAACCGTTGGGCACCCCGACCGGTGTTGGCCGAGCCTTTACGGAACCGGACATGCAGGATCTCGCCGGTGTCGGCCCGTGTGGCCAGCAGCGGGTGATAGCCCCGCTGGTGGGTGTAGCCGAAGGTGGCGCCTTGCTTGGCGTAGCCGTGGGTCTCACAGATCGTGGAGTCGATGTCGATCGTCATCGGCGCATCCCCTGGCCCCGCCCCGGCCGCCCACGCTGCGGTGAGCGCGAACTCCGACCAGGCGTCGAGCTGGCGGACATGACCGAAGGTGAACGCCCGCAGGAACGTCCCGCACGTCGATGGGGCCATCACCCGATGACCCAACACCACCTCGGTCTCCCCGACGCGCAGCACGTCGGTGTCATCGATGCAGTCACCGCCCGCGACCATGGCATGCACCAATGTCATCGTCTTGCGCCCAGGACGGAAGTACCCCGGCCCGGTCAGGCGGATCAGCTCGTCGGCTCGCTCCTCCAAGCCCAGGCGGGCAGCCAACGTGGCCGGCAACACAAGACCGGCGTTGGCCACCGCCCGGTCGTCATCGAAGATCACATCGACCCGATCGAGGCTCTGGCAGGCTGTCACGGAGAAAGTGCCCTCCCGGTAGGACCGATGACTGGTTTCGCAACCCCCATCGTCCCTGCTGAGAGGGCACTTCTACGCGGATGGTCAACCCATCAGCCGATCGCTACACGGTGGATCCAGGCTAAGGGGTTCGACCTGTCAGGCAGGTACCGAGGCCAAAGTGTCAGCCGGGTACCGGGGCTTGACATATCTTGGATGCCGTATTGGATGCGGCCGCCGATGAGCG
>CAZTVJ010000068.1:0-2956 GCA_964616935.1 uncultured Acidimicrobiales bacterium
CCGCATCGGCTCGACGGTCCCGGCCCTGGTTCCGACCAGCGACGTAGCCACGACGTCGACCGCAGCTCCTGGTTCGGCGGCCTTGCCCACGGCGCCCCCACCAGCGACGGCGGCCGTGTCGCCGCCGGCGACCGTGCGCCCGCAGCTAGCGGCCTTCGGGGCTGCCGTCGCCGAGTTCCGTCGCTGTGTCGCCGCTGGTCCCGACCCTGCGGCCTGCTCCCCGCCCGACCCGGCCGCCTACGGTCTGGCGCCCTCCGCCGAACCCGCCGATCTCGCCGCGTTCCGCCGCGCTGTCGTGGCCTACGTCGCCTGCCTCCGGTCGATTGCCGGTGACGCGGCCCGCACCGGTCAGGTTTCTGGGGTCTGCGAGCGGCCCCGCCCGGTCGACTTCGGCATCGTGGGGCCACGGCCGACGATCCCAGGGCCGCCGACGGTGGCGCCACCGCCGACCCGACCCGCCATCGACCCCGGACTCGAGGCCTTCCGCCGTTCGATGGCCGAGTACGCCGCCTGCCTGCGCGCCGCCACGAGCAAGCCGGCGCCGCAGCGGCCCTGCGTGATGCCCGAACCGGGCGACTTCGGGTTGCCGGGCTGGCCGAACGGCGTGCCCATCCCGCCGCGGCCGGCCCCGACCGACCAGGCCCCGCCCTCGTCACCCCCGGTCACCCGGATCCCGCCCGCTCCGGTGCCGGGGGTGACGGTGGCGCCGCCGCCCCGCCCGGGCGATGCCGGCACCACCCCGCCGAGCAGCTCACCGCCCAGCACCCGGCCCCGCTGACACGTGCGGGCCTCGGGCTCGGCCAAGATCGCGACGTGGAGCTCCTCGACGCCATCGCCACCACCCGGGCCATCCGCCGCTACCGGCCCGACCGGGTCCCCGACGCCGACCTGGCCACGATCTTGTGGTCGGCCACCCGAGCACCCTCGGGCTCGAACCGCCAGCCGTTCCGCTTCCTCGTGCTTCAGGACGGTGCGGCCGCGGCAACAGCGAAGCAGCTGCTCGGCCAGGCGGCGCGAGCGGCGTGGTCGGCCAAGCGCGATCGCGACGGCTACGACGCCGGCTCCGGCGCCGTAGCGGCGTCGCCGAAGGCACGGATGGCGCGGACGATGGACCACTTCGTCGAATCCTTCGACGAGATCCCGGTCGTGGTGCTGGCCTGCCTGATGCGCTACCGGGCACCGAACCCGACGGAGGGCGCGTCCGTCTACCCGGCCGTGCAGAACCTGCTGCTGGCGGCGCGCGACCTCGGGTACGGCGGGGCCATCTCGATGTGGCACGCCGCCTGCGAACCCGAGCTGCGGGCCGTGCTCGCCATCCCCGACGACGCCGCGATCTCGGCCACCGTGACGCTCGGGCGCCCCGCTGGCCACCACGGTCCTGTGCGGCGCCGGCCGATGGGCGAGCTCGTCTTCGAGGGCGGTTGGGGCCATGCGCCGCCGTGGGCCGTCGACCCAGCGGGGACGCGATTCACGAGTGCTGGGCCGCCGTCGGCTCGGTGACCGCCCGGGTGACCCACTGGCCTTGACCAACCGGTGATACTGGTCGGTGTAGATCGACGCGCACCGGAGGTGGCCATGACGGCAGCGGCGCAGGATCGGGCTTCGGCCGGCCTGTTCTGGGCCGCGGTCGCCGCCGGGTCCGCCGTCGCGGTCGCTCTTGGCGTCTACGCCAACACGCACGACGCCTCCCGCGAGGTGCTGTTCACGTGGTGGTTCAGCGGCCAGATCAACCTCAAGGTCTGGCTCACCACGACCGTGTTCGTGCTTGCCATCTTGCAGGTGCTGTCGGCCGCCTGGATGTGGGGCAAGCTCGGTCGCGCAGCGCCACCGTGGTCCGCGCCGGCGCACCGCATCCTCGGCATCGCGGCGTTCGTGATCAGCCTGCCCGTCGCCTACCACTGCCTGTGGTCCCTCGGCTTCCGGACCGGGGCGGGCTGGCGCCCGTACCTGCACAGCGTGCTGGGCTGCGCCTTCTACGGCGTGTTCACCGTGAAGGTGCTGTGCGTGCGGAGCCGCCGGATGCCGGGGTGGGCGTTGCCCGTCGTGGGCGGTCTCACCTTCGCGGTGCTGGCTGCGCTGTGGGCCAGCTCGGCGTTCTGGTTCTTCACGTCGGTGGGGTTCCCCGAGTGGTGACCAAGATCCTGAAGCGAGCCGTGCCCGTCGTCGAGATCCTCGGCCTCGTCGCCGCGGTCCTGTTCGTGGTGGCGCTGGTCGTGCGGGATCCGTCCCCGGCCACCTCGGTCACCCCGCCCGCCGGCGGTGGCGCAGTGGTCGTCAACGGGCAGGCCATCTACCTCGCTCGCTGCGCGTCGTGCCACGGCTCCGACGGCGGAGGGCGGCTGGGTCCGCAGCTGACGGGCCGGGTGGTGACACGGTTCCCCGACGCCGCTGACGAGATCGACGTCGTCACGAACGGGCGTGGCTCCATGCCCGCCTTCGGCGGGAGCCTCACTCCCGAGGAGATCGCAGCGGTGGTCGAGTTCACAAGAACCGACCTGGGCTGAGCCCGTCAGGACGGCGTAGCCGCGCCGCGCGTCACCGTCCTGGCGAGGATCCCGAGGGTGGCCCTCAGCGCTCCCTCGGACAGGACCGGGAACACCCCCGCCTCCCTCCACACAGGGTCGATGGAGGACCAGTCGTAGTAGGACGTCACGAGGGTGCCGTCGGCGGTGGGCTCGAGCGTGTAGCCGTAGACATGGCCGATCGGCGGGCGGACCACGCCGAGGATCGTCCATGCGATCTCGCGGTCGGGTACGAACGTCTTGATGGTGACCGTGACGTCGTACAGCCCCAGCGGGTAGTCGTTGAGCGCTTCCCGATCCATGTGCACGACGAAGCTGTCGCCGGCGGCGCTGACCGGATCACCGGATGCGTCCATGAGCATCCCGGAGCTGTCGATCGCCACGTGGCCCTGCGGGTCGCACAGCACCTGGAAGATCGTGGCCGGGTCCGCCGC
>CAZTVJ010000069.1:0-5882 GCA_964616935.1 uncultured Acidimicrobiales bacterium
GCGCTGCGGCCCGACACCCCCAACCGTCGGTAGATCGAGATGGCATGGGTCTTCACGGTGTTGCGGGACAGGTACAGGTGGCGGCCGATCTCCTCGAGCGATCGGTGGGTGGCGAGCTGCTCGAGCACGCGCAGCTCAGCCGTGGTGATGCCGAAGGTGTCGAGCCGATCACGTCGCTCGACCATCTTGGCGACCCGGTCTTCCAGGTCGTCGAACCAGGTGGCGAAGAGCAGGGCGTCGGGCTCCCGCGCCAGCGGCGCCTCGGCCATCGTGAGGTGATGGCGGGCCGCGGGCTGGTCACTGAGGAGAAGCCCCGTCTCGGCCAGCAGCAGTCGCGCCTGCAGCAACCCTCGCGACGGGCCCTCGTGCAGCCTCCGGAGCAGGGCCTCGGCCCGCTCGGCGGCCCCGCTGGCATCGGCTGCGGCCCCCCGTAGGGCCGCGGCGTAGGCCTGCGCGCAGTGCACGAGGACCAACAGGGCGTAGTCGTCCAGCCCGTGGGACAGCATCTCGGCGACGGCGTCTCGCACCAGCGCCTGGCCGTGGTCACCGTCGTCGTGACGGAGGTGGGCCAGGCCGAGGTGGGCCAGGGCGAGGACGTGCGCCGAGGGCAGGCAGCGAGTGGCGGCTTCGACGGCCTGGAACGTGCTGACCGGGTCCGCCAGGTCGCCCGACGCGTAGCGGGCGTTGGCTTCGAGCAGCGTGGCCAGCTCCCACCACGGGCTGCCGGACGGCCCGGCGTCTCTGACGGTACGCGCGCTCCCCGCCGTCTGCTTCACACCGCCCAGGCCCGAGGTCATCCGCAGCGCAGCGATGCCGACCTCCAGGCTGTGCGTGCCGTCGGGCAGCGGCTCCTCGACGGGGAGTGACTCGGCCACGCCCAACCAATGCTCGACGCCGGCCAGACGGCCCTGGGTCAAGTCGAGCCAACCGGCCGCCAGCGCTAGCAGTGCGTCACGCTGGAGCGAGGCCGGCGCGAACGAGGTGAGCCAGCGCTGGAGTGAGGTCAACATCCCACCGTTCACGGTGGGCATGAGCTGCTCGTACACGACGACGGCGGCGAAAGCCTCGTCCCCCGTGGCGAGGGCCTGGCGGACAGCGGCCTCGCCGTGACTGTGATCGGAGAGCCACCGGGCGGCGCGCCGACGCAGGATGGGCTCGTCCTGCGGTGCCCGCCGCCGCAGGGACGAGAGCAAGAGGTCTCCGAACAGGTGGTGGTACCGGAACCAGTCAGGATCGTCGTCGAAGGCCCCCACGAAGTGGTTGCCCGAGCTCGCCAGCTCGTTCAGCAGCTCCCCGCTGCCGTGCCCTTGGAGGATGGCGTCGCACAGCGGGCCGGACAGCCGGTCGAGCACCGACGTCCGCACGAGAAACTCGCGGACGCGCTCGGGCAGGTGCTGGAGCAGCTCGTCGTGGAAGTACTCGGCCAGGCGCCGGTCGCTGCGACCCACCGCGCCGAGGGCATGCGCTGGAATCGGGTGTCCGTCCAGGGCCAGCGCCGCCAGGTGGAGCCCGGCCGGCCAGCCCTCGCACCGTTCGACGAGGAGCGAGATCGACGCGTCGTCGAGCTCGGGCAGCACCCGGAGGAGCGCGGCGCGGGCCTCGGGCTCGTCGAAGGCCAGATCGGACTGGCCGAGGCCCACCACTTGGTCAGCGAGCAGCCGCCGCGCGAGGCGGATGGGTGGCACGGATCGCCCGCACACCACGAGCTGGGAGCCGTCCGGCACGGCGTCGAGCAGCCGTTCCAGCACCGCGACGGCCCGCTCGTCACTGAGCAGGTGCACGTCGTCCAGCACCAGCACGAACGGCGCCCGTTCGCCGTCGAGGGCCTCGGCGAGCGCAGGCAGGACGACGTCGTCGATGCGCGGGCTACCCAGGACAGCGGCCTCCACCTCGGGCAGGGGCTCGATGGTGTGCAGGGCGCGCACGACGTGGCGCAGGAGCACCACCGGATCGTTGTCGCCCCGGTCGAGGGTGACCCAGGCCCAGGTGCGTGGTTGGTGCTCGATCCACTGGCGGACCGCGGTGGTCTTGCCGTAGCCCGCGGCGGCGGTCACCGCGATGCACACCGTGGGTGCGCTGGCGAGGTGGTCGACGACGCGCTGGCGGTGGATGTGGCCGGGCCGCAGCCGTGGGGGACGAAGCTTCGAGGGAAGGACACCCCACCGATCCGTGCCAGGGCTCACCGATTGACCGTTCGAGCCCACGACGCCCCTGCGCCTTCCCTCATTGTCCCAGGTTGCTTGCCTGGTCTGCCCAGCGCAGGCGGCCGGCTAGCCGGGAGCGCGTGAAGTATAGGGCCGACCGACGGATCGGATGGGCACCCGTGGCCATCGAGGTCCTCGTCGAGCCCTGTCGCGAAGCGGGCGACCACCCCGTGCGGGCGACGACAGCGGCGATCCGCCTCTGTCATGATGAGCGACGAAAGGGGCGCGTGACCATGACCGATGCCCACGGACCCATCGACTCGTCCTACTCGAGTTCCCAGGAGACCGCCTGACGGGTCACGCGGCCGACGCACTGCTCGACCTGGTGGAGCGAGGCCTGGTGCGGATCTACGACCTCGTCGTCGTCTGCAAGGAAGCCGATGGCACGTTCGCGGGCGTGGCCCTCGACGGCACGGCCGCGGACCAGCTCGGTGGGTTCCTCGCCTTCGCTGGGGCGCGCTCCGGTCTGCTGGGCGACGAGCCGGGTAACGACCGCCGCGCGCCGACGAACGTGCGTGGCGGTCCTCGGAGGTCGCCGGCGCTGGTTCGGCGTTCACCATCCAGGGCGTGCCGAACCGATCGACGCACATGCCGAACATGGGTGACCAGAACGTCTCGCTGATCGGCATCGTGACCTGCCCGCCCGTCGGCCAGCGCCTCGAACACCCGGTTGGCCTCAGCGACCTCGGCTCGCGGCAGTTGGTGTCCCAGCGGAGTCTGGGAGACTGTCGAACGGTGCTGAGCGTCGGAACGGTGGTGATCGGCGTTGACGATCTCCACCGAGCGGTGGCCTTCTGGACGCAGGCCCTGAACTACGTCCCCAAACGTTCGATCAACGCCGACGACGACTTCGCGATCCTCGTCCCGGCGGTGGGCGAAGGGACGCACCTGGCCCTTGATGTCAGCGAGACGCCCGTCCAGCCGCAGCCACGCATCCACCTCGATCTGTACGCGGGCGACGCCGCCGACCAGGCCGCTGAGGTCGGGCGGCTCGTCTCCCTCGGTGCCACACGGGTCGAGTGGGATCGGTACCCGGAGAACCCTGACTTCGTCGTCCTGTCCGACACCGAAGGCAACCGGTTCTGCGTCATCGACACCAGCCAGGGCTGACGGCGCAGGGTGCTCCAAGGGTTCTACATCGCTACGCGTGCTCAGGTCGCGAGCAGTGGATCGACCCAGCGGAGGTTTCGGAACCGTCCGAACCCGTGGTCGTGCGTAGCGAGCACGAGGCCCCGTTCGATGGCGAGGGCCGCTAGGTAGACGTCCGGCACGTCGTTGGCCGACAGCCCGGGCGTGGCGATCAGCTCGCCGGCAAGCGCCGCGTGCCTTGGGCCTGGCTCGACGAGGAGTGCGGCGGACTGGCGGCGGTAGCTGTCAGCCGCCGCCCAGGCCGCGGGGAGTTCGACCGCGTCGTCGCCCATCACCCGACGGTTCGTCACGATGCGTACGAAGGCATAGAGCGAGCTCCATGCCAGACCGACGACCTCGTCGTCGTCATCGAAGCGATCCGTGAGCCATCGCCGACTCGGCGTGTGCTCCGCCATCGCCGGCATGGAGGCATAGATGAGCAGGTTGGCGTCGACGAGGAAGCTCACGGTCCGCTGCGCTCGCGGAGCCGCTCGTCGTCGAGCTCGCCGAGGACACCTGAGATGTCCGTTACATCAACCTCGGGCTGGCCCGCGAGGAGGGGCAGCGCAGGCACCTCACCGGTTGGCCGTTGGTGCAGGCCCCTGCGAACGAGGCGATTGAGCGCCTGCCGGAAGGTCTCTCCGGTGGCGGCACGCTCGGCTTCGATCGCGGCGGCGACCTCATCGTCAAGGGTCACGGTGGTGCGCATGATGCCGAGGATACGGCATCACAGATGCCGTGGCCGCAGGATCCTCACCTCACAGCCACTCCTTGCGCTTGAAGAGGAGGTAGAGCGCGCTCGAGCACACCACGATGAGCACGGCCGACACCACGACGCCCCACTGCTGGAGCGCGCCCGGGTAGGGCACGTTCATGCCGTAGTAGCCGGTGATGAGGGTCGGCACGGCGATGATGGCGGCCCAGCTCGTGACCTTCTTCATCACCTGGTTGGTGCGGTAGTCGCGCAGGCTGAGGTTGGTCTCCACGATCGTGCTGACCAGGTCGCGCATGGCGTCGGTGGACTCGCTCACCCGCAGCACGTGGTCGTACACGTCTTGGAAGTACGGGTACAGCTCGTCGTCGATGGCGCTGTGCTCGCGGCGCATCAAGCCGCTGACGGCCTCGCGCATCGGCACCACGAGGCGGTGGAAGCGGATGAGGGCCTGACGCATCTGGAACCACCGCTTCTGTTGGTTCGGCTGCAGCGGCGTCTCGGCGAAGATGCCCTCGCTCACCTCGTCGTAGTACTCATCGAAGGCCTCGATGCTGTCGAAGTACCCGTCGACCACGACGTCGAGCAGGCCGTACAGCAGGAACCCGACGCCATGGTCGAGCAGGTCGGTGGAGCGATCCCAGCGAGCCAGCACCGGCTCCATCGAGAAGCCCTCGTCCTTGCGCACGGTCACGAGCCAGCGGGAGTTGATGAAGGCGTCGATCTCCGTCGTCGCCAGGGTGCCGGCGGCGACGTCGACCCGGACGGCATGGCAGGCCAGGAACAGATGGCTGGCGTAGTGGTCGAGCTTGGGCCGCTGGTGAGGGCCGAGCGCGTCCTCTACGGCGAGGTCGTGGAGGCCGAGCTCGGCGGCCAGGAGGTCGAGCTCGTCCTTCGACGGACCGCACAGGTCGATCCAGACCACGGTGTCGGGGTGCGCGAGGTGGTCCGACACATCGACCACCGGGAAGCCCTCGGCCTCGAGGACACCCTTGCGGTACACCCTGGTCTGGGTCATGGCGTCAACGCTCGCGCGATCAGAGGCGGTAGGCGCGCACCGCCGTGGCACGGAACAGCGCGTCACGCTCCGCCGGGCTGGCACCGGCCGCCACCTTCTTGAAGGCGTTCCACAGCGTGGCGTAGCTGCACGACATCTTGTCGACCGGGAAGTTCGACTCGAACATGCAGCGGTCGGCGCCGAACTGCTCGATGGCGAAGGTGAGTGGGCCGCCCCAGGCGGCCACGAGGTCGTCGCTGGTGGGCGGGTCGGGCTGCTGCTCGAACCCGAGGCCGAACACCACCATGCCGATGCCACCCAGCTTGACCACCACGTTCGGGCAGGTGGCCAGCTCGGCGAGGTCGATGCGCCACTGCTCCAGGATCTCGGCCCGGCGGCCCTCGTACGGGCCGGTGCCGAGCATCCCGCCGAGGTGGTCGAGGACGAAGGTGCAGTCGGGCACGGCCCGGGCCAGCGCGGTGAGCTCGGGGATCTGCGGGTGGTAGATCCACGCGTCGAAGGAGAGGCCGACGGCGGCCAGCCGGGCGACCCCTCGGCGGAAGGCGTCGTCGGCCATCAGGCCGGCCGTGGGCCGGGTGTGGGTGCGGCGGACGCGCGGGTCGGGGTCGAAGGCGGTGGCATGGCGGATGCCGCGGAAGCGGCCGCGTCCCGCGTCGGCGTGGGCGTCCAGAACCTCCTGCACCGCATCGCCCAGCGTGAGGTCCGCGAAGCTCACGATGCCCTTGATCTCGGCGCGCCCGCCGCCCTCGGCTGCGCTCTGTTCGGCGATGGCCGCCACCGTCTCGGTCTCGCCGACCGGGCGCAGGTGCTCGGGCCCGTC
>CAZTVJ010000070.1:0-17030 GCA_964616935.1 uncultured Acidimicrobiales bacterium
GGACCGGACTTCCCCTGGCGCAGCACCGCTGAGAGCGGCTGGTTGCGCACCGCACCGGTGGCGACCTTCGCTCCGAACGGGTTCGGGCTCTTCGACATGGCCGGCAACGTGTGGGAGTGGACCGAGGACTGGTGGACGAGCCGGCATGCCGACGACGCCGCCAAGCCGTGCTGTGCGCCGGTCAACCCCCGCGGTGGTGTCGAGGACGAGAGCTACGACCCGTCCCAGCCGCAGTTCCGGATCGCCCGCAAGGTCATCAGAGGCGGCTCGCACCTCTGCGCCGACAGCTATTGCCTGCGCTACCGTCCCGCCGCTCGACGCCCCCAGATGATCGACACTGGTACGAGCCACCTCGGCTTCCGCTGCGTCCGGCGACCGGAGGCGGCACGATCCGAAGAGGAGATCACGTGACCGACCAAGACGAGTTGTTGCCGTCGTGGCGGCCGGGCGCCACACGCGATGCCGTCGTTGCGTTCCTCGACGACGTCGCATCGGTGCCGCCGGCCGACCGGGTGGCGTGCTTCGACAACGACGGCACCTTGTGGTGCGAACGTCCCAGCTACGTGCAGCTCGACTTCTTCATGGACGCGCTGAAGACGAGGATCAGCGACGACCCGAGCGTCGGGAACACGCCGGAGTTCGCGGCGTTGCTCAGTGGCGACACCGCAGCCATCGGCGAGCTCGGGCTCGAACGGGTCGGACTCGCCCTCACGTCGCTCTTCGAGGGGATGACCCCACAGACGTTCACCGCACGAGCACGCGAGTTCATGACAGGAGCCATCCACCCGACGCTGCATCGCCCGGTCCGCACCACCGTCTACCAGCCGATGATCGAGCTGTTGGGCGAGCTGCGTCGCCGCGACTTCTCCATCTCGGTCGTCACCGGTGGTGGCACCGAGTTCGTGCGCGCAATCAGCCACGACCTCTACGACGTGCCGCCCGAAGCGGTCGTCGGCACGCTCATCAAGTACGAGTTCCTCCGTGACCCTGACGGCAACCCGACGCTGCGGAGGACGTCAGGCATCGACGGTGACCCCAACGAGGGCGCCGCCAAGGTGACCAACATCCAGACCCAGCTCGGCCGTCGGCCCATCCTGGCGGGCGGCAACTCTGGCGGCGACCGGGAGATGCTCGAATGGGCCTGCGTCGGTGACGGGCCAGGGTTGGCGTTGTTGATCGACCATGACGACGGCGAGCGCGAGTTCCGCTACGTGAGCAAGGCGGAGACCTTTGCCGAGCGCGAACCGATCACCGACGTCGGCGCCCGCCTGGGCTGGACCATCGTCAGCATGGCGAACGACTGGGATGCCGTGTTCCCGGCGTTCGACGCCGTCGCGCAGCACTGACGATCGGCAACCGCCCCATAGGCCGGAGACGAACATGGCAGCGCTCATCGAGGACTACGCCATCATCGGCAGCACCACGACGGTTGCGCTGGTGGCCAAGGACGGCTCGATCGACTGGTGGTGCGTACCCCGGATCGATGCGGGAGCATGCTTCGCCGCCCTGCTCGGCGGACCCGAGCACGGTCGCTGGCTCGTCGCGCCGAAGGGTGAGGTGCAGGCGACGAGTCGCCGCTACCGCACGGACACCCTCGTCCTCGAGACCGAGTACCGGACCGCCGACGGCACCGTGGCCGTGGTCGACTTCCAGGTCCCCGGCCCCGTCAACCCGACGATCTTCCGTGTCGTCGAGGGCCGGTCGGGCACCGTGGCGATGCGGCTCGAGCTGGTCGTGCGCTTCGACTACGGATCGATCGTGCCGTGGGTCCGCGCCACGGGCGACGGGCTCACCCTCGTGGCCGGCAACGATGCCCTGAGGTTCCACAGCCCCGTACCCCTCGACGAGCGGGACCACACGGCTGTCGCGGAGTTCACCGTCGGCGCCGGGGAGCATCTCGGGTTCTCGCTCGGCTGGTACTCGGCCCTCGCCGACCCGCCCTTACCGGTCGACGCCCGGGCCGCCCTCGAGACCACGCAGGCGTGGTGGCACGAGTGGGTCGGGCGTTGCACCTACCAGGGTGCATGGCGCGACGACATCGTCCGCTCGCTGATCACGCTCAAAGCCCTCACCTACGCGCCCACCGGCGCCATCGTGGCGGCGGCCACCACGTCGCTGCCGGAGCGGATCGGTGGCGTTCGCAACTGGGACTACCGCTACTCGTGGCTCCGCGACGCCACCTACACCCTGCAGGCGTTGCTGATGACCGGCTACCGCGACGAGGCGACGGCGTGGGCTGCATGGCTGCGGCGAGCCGTGGCGGGGCGGCCCGGTGACTTCCAGATCATGTACAGCATCGACGGCAACCGTCGCCTGACCGAGCTGGAGCTCGACTGGCTGCCGGGCTACGAGGGGTCGAAGCCCGTGCGGGTGGGGAACCAGGCGAGCGAGCAGCTCCAGCTGGACGTCTTCGGCGAGGTCATGGACGCGAGCCTCACCGGTATGCGCGCCGGTCTCCGTCCCCGGGCGGGGTACGGCGACGAGATGATCCCGGGGATCCTCGAGCACCTGGAGGTGATCTGGGAGCAACCCGACGACGGCATCTGGGAGATACGGGGCCCGCGACGACAGTTCGTGCACTCCAAGGTGATGTGCTGGGTGGCCTTCGATCGAGCCGTGCGAATCGCACGGCTCGGCGGTTGGACGCACCTGCCGGTCGAGCGTTGGTCGGCCGTGCGCGACCGGATCCACGAGCAGGTGTGCCGGGAGGGGTGGAACGAGGACAAGCAGAGCTTCGTGCAGTACTACGGCGCTGATCAGCTGGATGCGAGCCTCCTCACGCTGGCGCCGGTCGGCTTCCTCCCACCGACCGATCCGCGCCTCGCAACCACGGTGGAGGCCATCCAACGCGAGCTGACCGTCGATGGCTTCGTCCAGCGCTATCCGACCGGTGGGGCCGACGCCGTGGACGGCCTCCCTCCGGGCGAGGGTGCCTTCCTCATGACCACGTTCTGGCTCGCCGACAACCTCGCGCTGCTCGGCCGGCGGGACGAGGCCCTTGAGATCTTCGAACGCCTGCGCTCCCTGCGCAACGACGTCGGGCTCTATGCGGAGGAGTACGACCCGACGGCCAAGCGCATGCTCGGCAACTTCCCTCAGGCCTTCTCCCACCTGGCGTTCATCACGACTGCGATGCACTTGGCGCTGGGAGACGCGGGACCGGTCGCAGCGCGCTCGTCGGGCGGGTAGCTCCGGCTTGCTGGCGGGCTCAGCGAACCTCGTACCAGTCAACTTCTCCGTTCAACGCAGCTCGGCGCTCTTGCCGCTGGCGCTCCATTCCGCTCTCGTGATCGTGTACTCGACATCGCTCAGCTCGTCGCCAGGTTGTCGACGTCGGCGGGGGTGAACCGACGCAAGAGCAACCGTGCTGTCTCCAGGAACACGTCCACGTTGGCCTCTCGTGCCCGGAGCGCGGAGGTCAGCTGCCCGGCATCGTCTTTCCGTCGCGCTTCAGCTTCTTGTCGGCGCGCTTCTCCTTCAGCGACTTCCCGACCTTCTTGCTGCTCGGCTTCTGAGGCGTCTTCGATGGCATGGATGGCTCCCTCGTTCTCTCGCCACAGCGTAGGTGACCCTGGAGGCCGATCCAGGGTCTGATTTTCCCCCGTCGTTGGCGAACTCCGGCCCGAGAGCGCGGAGAACCGCATCGAGCGGCCGGAGTTCCTGCAGCCGTCGAGCAGCGGCTACGCCGAGCCTGTTCGACCCCGATCGGTCATGACCCAGGCTGATCGAGGAGCGCCCCATCCTGCTGGTCGGCCGCCGTTCGCACCAGCTCACCGAGCACCTCGAGGTTGATCTGGTCGAGCCGCTTGATGCGGATGCACGACTTGCCGACGGACACCCGGCCCAGCCGCTACGTCACGCTTCGATCTGATCGCGATGCTGGCTGGTGTCAGCGATGGTCGCGGGGATGGGTCTCGTACATGCGTGCGGCGACGACGACACCGGAGGCGGCGGTGAGGGCGGCAATGGTGGCGATGCTGGTGGTGAGCCCGAAGGCGTCAGCGAGGATGCCGGCGATCAGGGCGCCGACGGCGAAGCCGCTGTCGCGCCAGAGCCGGTAGACGCCGACGGCCGAGGCGCGCCACGTGGGGTGGGCGACGTCGCCGATGGCGGCGAGGAGGGTGGGGTAGACCATGGCGGTGCCGGCCCCGAGGAGGGCGACCGACAGGGTCCAGGAGGCGAACCCGCTGGTGGCGGCCACGAGGGCGATGGCCGCGGCCTGGACCCACATGCCGGCGGCGATCAGCCACTTGCGTCCCCAGCGGTCCGACAGTGGCCCGGTGATGAGCTGGCCGACCCCCCACACGGCGGGGTAGATCGCAGCGAGGATGCCGATGCTGCGCAGGGAGAGGTCGGCGGCCGCGAAGTAGAGGGGGAAGATGCCCCAGGCCAAGCCGTCGTTGAGGTTGTTGACCAGCCCGGCCTGGCAGACGGCCGACAGCGACTTCTCCCGGAACGAGGTGAGGACGAACACCTGGCGGGTGCCGAGCCCGGCGTGAGGGTGGTTGGGGTCGGTGTGGTGGCTGGCTTCGTAGCGGGCATGGCCGCGGGTCTCGCGCACCGCCAGCACGGAGAGGCCGAGGCCCAGGGCGGCGTAGGCGAGGCCGAGGAAGAACGGTTCCGGGCGTAGCCCCCAGCGTTCGGCGATGAGGCCAGTGGCGAACGCGGTGACGGCGACGGCGCCGTAGCCGGCGGCTTCGTTCAGACCCATGGCCAGGCCCCGCCGCTGGGGGCCGGCGAGGTCGATCTTCATGATGATGGTGGTCGACCAGGTGAGGCCTTGGTTGATCCCGAGGAGGACGTTGGCGGCGACGATCCAGCTCCACGTAGGAGCCCAGATGATGATGAGGGGGACCGGGAGACCGATGAGCCAACCGGTGACGAGGACGGGTTTGCGGCCGTAGCGGTCCGACAGCGTGCCGGCGAGGAAGTTCGTGAGAGCTTTGGTGAGGCCGAAGGCCACGATGAACGTCAGCGCCGCGGTGTAGTCGGTAAGCCCGAACACCTCGGTGCCCAGCAGCGGGACGACGGTGCGTTCCTGGCCGACCATGCCCCCGACGAGGGCGTTCACGGCGATCAGGAGGCAGAACTGGGCGAGGTTGGCCCGGATGCCGAGGCGGATCCCGGTGCCTGGGCCGGTGTCGGGGCCGGGGCCGCCGGTGTCGGGGCCGTCTGTGCCGGGGAGGGTGTCGGTCATGGGGTGCGGGCCAGCGCCAGGCCGGTGGCCGCGGCCCAGTCGTCAGGACCGCCGCCGACCGCGACCGCGACGTCGTGGCGACCGGCTCGGGCGAGAAGGCTGGCGGCGGTCATGGCTCGTTCGCCGTGCCCGCACATGAGGGTCACGGGATGGTGGGGGAGCGCGGTGGCCGTGAGAGAACCCAGCTCGGTGTTGACCGCGTCGGGGAGGTGGCCCGCGGCATACTCGTTGGTCTGGCGGACGTCGACGACGCGGCCGCTGACCTGCGCGGCGGGGCTGACGACGGTCGTCTCGAGCTGGTTGCCGGCGGTACTCCAGGCCTCGACGCCGCCGGCCAGCTCGCCGAGGACCTGCTCGAATCCGATGTTGCGGGCCTGGCGCACGAGGTCGGCTCGGTCCTGGTCGGCGTCGAGGACGAAAACGAACGCGGCGTCGGCCGGCGCGAGCCAGCCCAGCCAGGTGCCGAACTGGGGGCGGAGGGCGTTCGACAGAGAGCCCGCGAGGTGACCGGCGGCGTACGCGGCGACGGGGCGGGCGTCGATGACCCAGGCTCCGGCTCGGGCCAATCGCTCCACCTCACCGGGGTCGAGAAGCGCCAAGCTGGGTTCACCCGCGCCATAGAGGGTGGGGCCGGAGCGGTTCACATCGCGCAGCCGGAGGAAGTACGGCGGATAGCTGCCCAGACCGGCGAGCAGAAGACGCACGAACTCGTCCTCGTCATTTGCGGCGAGCAGTGGGTTGCTCGCCCGCTCCCGCCCGATCGTCGTGATGCGGTCCCCTCCGGCCGGAGCGGAACAGAACGACCCGGCGCCGTGCGTCGGGAACACGGGCAGATCGTCGGGCAGGGTCAGGAGCTGCTCGTGGAGCGACCGCCACAGCATGCGGGCGAGCTCGTCGGTGCAGGCAGGGTCGATCAGATCGGTGCGGGCGACCGCGCCGACGAGCAGAGACCCGCCGGAGAACAGTGCCACCGGCCGCGCTCCGTCGGCGAGGAGGTACGCCAGGTGCTCTGGGGTGTGGCCGGGAGTGGCCAGGGCCCGGAGGGTGAGCCCGCCGAGGTCAAGCTCGTCGCCACCGGCGAGCCGCTCGGCCGGAAAGGCATGGTTCCCGGCGGCGGGAACGATCACCTGGGTGCCGAGGGCCCGCAGCTCGCAGGCCCCCGAGACGAAGTCGGCGTGGAGGTGGGTCTCGGCGGCGTAGGCGATGTGCAGGCCGCGCTGATCGGCGGTGCGGAGATAGGAGCCAGGGTGACGGACGGGGTCGATGACCAGCGCCCGTCCGTCACCAAGATCCACGAGGTACGACGAGTTGCCGAGGCCCTCGTCGACCAGGCTGACGATGTCAGCCTGGTCGATCCTGGCCACCGGTCCTCGGGGAACCCGCACGGCTCGATGCTCAGGCGACGACGGCGTCATGCGCGTTCGCGCCGACGTGTTCGCGGATGAAGTCATCGGAGATGCCGTCGTCGGGGTGATGCTCATCTGCGTGCTCCCGTCCCCGGGCCAACAGCTCCTCGTCGTCGGCTCCCGCCAGCGTGAGCCCGCACGGGCAGTCCAGCTCTCTCATCACGAACCCCCTTGTTCAAACGGATGCTTGAGCATGGACTCCCGGGAACCAAATTGTCAAGCCCTCAAGTGATCACTTGACAACAGGGCCCACCCCGGTCCACGATCAACGCATGGGTGATCACGTGGCCAAGGATGCGCTGTACGACGCCTTCGCCGAGGTGGCCAAGGTGCTGGGTAGCGGCCGGCGGGCCGAGATCGTCGACCTGTTGGCCCAGGGCGAGCGGTCGGTCGACGACATCGCCACCGAGATCGACCAGAGCGTCGCCAACACGTCTCATCACCTGCGGGCGATGGCCCGTGCCGGCGTGGTCGCCACCCGCCGGGAGGGAACCAGGATCTACTACCGCCTCGCCAGTGCGCGGGTGGCCGAGCTCTGGGCAGCGTTGCGCGATGTCGCCGCGGAGCAGGTCGCCGGGCTCGACCGCCTGGCCGAGGCCTACCTCGGCGATCGGACTGCCCTCGAGATGCTCGATCGGGCTGAGCTGACCGCTCGCTTGCGCCGTGGCGATGTCGTCGTGCTGGACGTGCGTCCGGCCGTCGAGTTCGCCGCCGGTCACATCACCGGCGCACGCTCGGTGCCCATCGCCGAGCTGCGCCGCCACCTCCGGGCGCTGCCCAAGGACGTCGAGGTGGTCGCCTACTGCCGCGGTCCGTACTGCGTGTTCGCCGACGACGCCGTGCGCCAGCTCACCGCCAAGGGTTACCGGGCCTTGCGGTTGGAGGACGGGTTCCCGGAGTGGAAGCGCGCCGGACTGCCGGTCGCCATCGGAGTGTGAGGGACCAGATGCCCGAGGTTGTCGTCGACACCCGAACGCTGCGAGACCAGGTGAGGGAGAAGTACCGCGAGGTCGCGGTCGCACCCGACGCGCGGTACCACTTCCACACCGGGCGTCCGCTCGCGGCCCGGCTCGGGTACGACCCCGGCGTGGTCGCCGCGCTGCCGGACCGGGCGGTGGAGTCCTTCGCCGGCGTGGGCAACCCGTTCCTCCTGCGCACGCTGGCGCCAGGGGAGTGGGTCGTCGACGTCGGTTCCGGCGCCGGTTTCGACTCCTTCGTCGCCGCCCACCAGGTCGGCCGAGACGGGCGCGTCGTCGGCGTGGACATGACGCCGGAGATGCTCGACAAGTCCCGTTCCACCACCGCCGCGCTCGGACTGGAGCACGTCGAGTTCCGTGAGGGGCTGGCCGAGGCGTTGCCGGTCGAGGACGATTGGGCGGACGCGGTGATCTCCAATGGTGTGCTCAACCTGTGCGCCGACAAGCGCGCGGCGTTCGCCGAGATCTGGCGCGTTCTGAAGCCGGGCGGGTGGCTGCAGTTCGCCGACATCGCCAACGGTCGTCCGGTGCCGCCGGAGGCGTTGCGCGACATCGACCTCTGGACCGGCTGAATCGCCGGCGGGCTGCCCCGTGCGGGCTGGCAACGGATGCTCGAGGAGATCGGCTTCACCGAGGTTGAGATCGGGCCTGCGGTCGACACCTTCGGTGGCGCGGGCGGCGAACTGAACGCCCGGGCCTACGAGGTCTACGGATACTCGTTCCTGGCCCACAAACCCACCGGACGACCAGCGGCGCAGTGAGGCGACGAGGGGCGACCACCCTCACCTACTGACATCGTCGATCGCGTCGGGTCGGAGTGTCCGACCTCAGCAGCAGTCGTCGCAGGTCTCGCCTCGCCAGGCGTCGCGTCCTTCGTTGGTAGCGAGCAGCGCGATGCCAAGGGCGGCGACGGGGTCGGCCCACCACCAGCCGACCGTCTCGTTGAGGACCAGGCCGACCAGGAGGATCGCCGACAGGTAGGCGCACAGCTTCGTCTGGTTGCTGTCGGCGATGACGGTGCTGCTGGCCATGGCTCTGCCGGTTCGCCGTTTGGCGATCGCCAGGAGGGGCATGACGATGAGGGAGGCGATGGCAAGAGCGATGCCGACCGGCGAGCCTTCTGGCTCCGCTCGCCCGATGAGGTCGGCGACGGCTTGGACGGTGACGTAGGCCGCGAGCGCGAAGAAGCTGAGCGCGATGAGCTTGAGCGCATGTTGCTCGCGTTGGTCGGCGTTGCTGGTGAACTGCCACAGGATCACGAGGGCGGACAGGACTTCGACGGTGGAGTCGAGGCCGAAGCCGACGAGCGCGATCGAACCGGCTGCGACACCAGCGGTGATGGCGACGACGGCCTCGGTGACGTTCCACGCGATGGTGGCGGCGGCGAGGAGCTTGGCCCGGCGGGCCAGCTGGTCGTATGAGGTGACGGTGCTCACCACGTGACCTCGTCGCAGCCGCGGTGGTCGTCGGGTTCGATCTGCAGGGTGGCGTGGACGAGGCCGTGCCGGTCGGCGAGGACGTGGCGGGCTTGATCGAGGATGCTGTGGGCGTCGCTGCCGGTGCGGACCATCACGTGGGCGGTGGCGACGTCCATCTCGGAGGTGAGCGTCCAGACGTGGAGGTCGTGGACGTCGACGACGTCGGGGATGGCGGCCAGGTCGGCGCGGACCCGGTCGATGTCGACGTTGGCGGGAGCGGCTTGGACGAGGATGCGGAGGGCGTCTCGGCCCAGCCGGTAGGCCCGGGGGAGGATGAAAACGCCGATGGCCGCTCCGATGACCGGGTCGACCCATCCCCACCCCGTCACGCCCCACACGATGGCGGCCACGATGACCCCGACCGAGCCGAGCGTGTCCGAGAGGACTTCGAGGTAGGCGCCTCGCATGTTGAGGCTCTCCTTGGCACCAGCGCGCAGCAGCAAGAACGCGACGACGTTCACGGCGAGGCCAAGCACCCCGACGATCAGCACCGGGGCGGCCGCGACGTCGGGGGGGTCGCCGAGGCGGACGGCGGCCTCGTAGAGGACGTAGCCGCCGACGGCGAAGAGCAGGACGGCGTTGGCGAGCGCGGCGAGGATCTCGAGGCGGTACAGGCCGAAGGTGCGATGGCCACCGGTGCGGGCGTGGGAGGCCGCCTGGATGGCCGCGAGGGCCATCCCGAGGCCAACGGCGTCGGTGGCCATGTGGCCGGCGTCGGAGAGCAGGGCGAGCGAGCCGGTGATGATCCCGACGACCACCTGCACGATCAGGAACACCCCGATCAGGAGGAACGAGATGAACAGCGGTTTGACGTGGCGGGCACCCGCCCGCATGGCGCCGGCGCCGTGCTGGTGGCCGTGCTGGTGGCCGTGATCTCCGCTCATCGACGGTTGTGTCCTCGAGTGGGCGAGTGGGCGAGGTGTTCGCGGCCGAGGTCGAGGAGCAGGCGGACGTGCGCGTCGTCGAGCGCGTAGTAGGCCATGCGACCAGCCCGGCGGACGCGGACCATGCCGGCGGTGCGCAGCCATCGCAAGGCATGGGAGGTCGACGTCTCGGACGTG
The DNA here is from genome assembly GCA_964616935.1 of uncultured Acidimicrobiales bacterium. GTDB lineage: Bacteria > Actinomycetota > Acidimicrobiia > Acidimicrobiales > Ilumatobacteraceae > CAZTVJ01. The sequence continues at coordinate 10,120 of CAZTVJ010000070.1, forward strand.
TCGGTCACCGCGGCCAGGTCGCAGACGCAAAGCTCGCCGGCCTCCAACAGCGCGTAGAGGATGCGCGTACGGGTCGGGTCGCCGAGGGTTCGGAACCATTCGGCCAACCGCTCCGTCTCGGTCGAGGCCAGGAGCCGATCGCGGGCCGCAGCGACCCGATCACGGTCCACGATGCGAACATCGCAGACGTCGAAGGTGGGGAGATCGCTCATGACCCGGAGCCTACATCTGCACGTACGTTCAGACGTAGAGGTCACGCTGCCCGATCGGCCGACGGGACACACCATCTTTACACGTTGCGTGTATAATTGGTGTATGAGCAGGGTTCGCACCAACATCGAGATCGAGGACACCTACCTCACGGCGATCATGGACCGGTTCGGCGTCCACACCAAGACCGAGGCGGTCGATCTCGCCCTCCGGCACCTCGCGGGTCAGCCCATGACTCGGGACGAGGCGCTGGCCATGCGCGGCGCACGCGCGATCGCCGACATCCCCGACGACGTCGGGCCGGCGAGGGTCGAGTGATCCTCGCCGACACTTCGGCCTGGGTGGAGTACGACCGCGCGACGGGAAGCCCGGTCGATCAGCGACTCACCGATCTCATCCGCCGCGATGGCCACATCGCGGTGACCGAGCCGGTCATCATGGAGCTGGCTGCCGGATCCCGGGACGGCGGGCGGGAGGCGGACATCCGCCGGCTGCTCGGTCGTTTCGCGCTCCTCAGGTTCGACGCGGCGGTGGACTTCGACGCGGCGGCACGCATCTACCGTTCGTGCCGCCGCGTCGGCATCACACCCCGGGGGATGGTCGACTGCATGATCGCCTCGGTGGCCCACCGGTACGGAGCGACGCTGCTCGCTCGCGACGCAGACCTCGACCGGGTGGCTCGCGTCGTGGGCATCGAGATGGACGACGCCTCGCTCAGGCGGGGTACGTCGTGATCTCGGTGGCCTTGACGGACGCCCAGATCCGGTCGCCGGGGCGCAGGTTCAGTGCGTCGAGGGCGGCGGGGGTGATCTCGGCCACAAGGGGGACGGCGCCGTCCAGCCGCACCCGGACGCGGTCGGCCTGATGGTCGATGTCGGCCACGGTGGCAGCCCAGACGTTGCGCGGGCTGCCCTGAGGCGGCGTCGGGTAGAGCGCCACCGCGTGGGGTTGGATGACCGCGAAGGCCGGACCCTCGACGGGGTCCGCCGGGACGATCAGCCCACCCATCGGGGTCGTGAGCGTGCCCTTGCTCGCGATGCCGCCGAGGAGGTTCACGCCGACGAGATCGGCGATGTACCGCGATCGCGGCCGGGCCGTCACCTCCGCCAGGGTGCCGGCTTGCACCATTCGTCCGCCTTCGAGGATGACGACCCGGTCGGCGAGTGCATAGGCATCGACCGGGTCGTGGGTGACGAGAAGGCGGACACCGTCGAAGGTGGCGAGGTGGCGGCGAAGGTGGCGGCGAACGTCCCTGCGGGTGGCGACGTCGAGCGCGGCGAGAGGCTCGTCGAGGAGCAGCAGCCGCGGCTCGGTGGCCAATGCGCGCGCGAGCGCGACGCGTTGCGACTGCCCACCGGACAGCGCACGGGGCCGGTGGCCGGCGTGCTCGGCGAGGCCGACCCGCTCGAGCCACGCTGCGGCCCGGCTGCGGGCTTCGTGCTTGTGGGTGCCGCGGGCGCGTAGCCCGAAGGCGACGTTCTCGAGCGCGGTGAGGTTGTCGAACAGCAGGTAGTCCTGGAACACGACGGCCACCGGCCGTTGCTCGGGCGGCACGAAGACATCGGCGTCGGGGTCGTCGAGACGGTCCCCGTCGAGATCGATGTGCCCCCCGTCGAGCGGGAGCAGGCCGGCGAGGCAGCGGAACAGCGTGGTCTTGCCGGCGCCGTTGGGCCCGAGGAGCGCGACGACCTCCCCAGGTTTCGCTTCGAGCTCCACGTCGAGCTGGAAGCTTCCGAGCGCCGTCACGATGTGCGCGTCGAGGGTCATGCGATAGGTGCGCCGCCGCCCAGGAACCGGTCACGCAAGGCGAAGAGGACGCCGAAGGAAACCGCGATGAGCACGAGGCTGAGCATGACGGCCTCGTCGGGGTTGGTCTCGTTGGCGAGGTAGATGGCCAGCGGCATGGTCTGGGTGCGGCCGGGGAAGTTTCCGGCGAAGGTGATGGTGGCGCCGAACTCGCCCAGGGCGCGGGCCCACGCGAGGACAGCGCCGGCGACGAGGCCGGGGCGGATGGCCGGGAGGGTGACGCGACGAAAGACGTACCAGCGGGTGCCGCCAAGGGTGCGGGCGGCCTCCTCGAAGCGGACGTCGGTCTGGCGAAACGCGGCTTCGACGGTGATGACGAGGAAGGGCATGGCGACGAAGGTCTGGGCCACGATCACCCCGGCAGTGGAGAACGGCAGCGTGATGCCGAACCACTGGTCGAGGTACTGGCCGAACAGGCCGCGCCGCCCGAGGGCGTAGAACAGGGCGACGCCGGCCACGACGGGTGGCAGCACCATGGAGAGGGTGCACACGGCCCGGGCGGCACGGCGTCCGGGGAACTCGATGCGGGCCAGCAACCAGGCGAGAGGGACGCCGAACACGACGGCCAGGGCCGTCGCCCAGAGCGAGCAGTACAGCGACAGGCGCAGCGCCACCAGGGAGCTGTCCGACGTGAGGATCGACCAGGCGTCTCCCCATGGCGCCTTCCACAGCAGCCCGATGAACGGTAGTGCGAAGAAGGCGAGCGCGACGATGGCGAGGAGGAGGACGGGTACGGGGAGGCGTTCTCGCCCGACCCGGCGGCGGGAGGCAACCGGCGCTCGGGCCGGCGTCGTGGCCGTCACGGCCTGCCGAAGCCGTGGGTGGCCAGGATGGCCTGCCCCTCGGGGCTGGTGAGGAAGCCGATGAACGCAAGGTCGGTGTCGAGGTTCTTCGAGGACTTGACGCTGGCGATCGAGTACGTGGCCGCCACGTTGATGTCGGTGGGGATGTCCACTCCTTCAGCGTCGTCCCCGGCCGCCTTGACGTCGGTGACGTAGACGATGCCGGCGTCGGCTTCACCGGCGGTCACCTTGGTGACGACACCCTTGACGCTCTGCTCCAGGCTGACCGGGGTCACGGTGACCTGGGCCGCATCGAGGATCTGGAGGGCGTACCTCCCGCATGGCACCTCGGCCGCGCAGAGCACCACCTTGAGGCCGGGCCGGGCCAGGTCCGCCACTCCGGTGATGCCCTCCGGGTTGCCCTTCGGCACGATGATCGCCATGCGGTTGGTGGCGAAGATCACCGGCTCGGAGCCGTTGAGACCGGCTGCTCTCAGCTTGTCCATGTTGGTGGTGTCAGCCGAGGCGAACAGGTCGGCGGGCGCGCCCTGGGTGATCTGGGCGACCAGCGCCGAGGAGGCGTCGAAGCTGAACGTGGCCTCGGCGCCCGGGTAGGCCGAGCTGAACGCTGCGCCGACCTCGTTGAACGCGGCACTGAGCGACGCCGCTGCGAACACGGTGATGTCGCCATCGACGGCAGGGGCCGTCGTGGTCACCTCCGCGGTCGTCGACGCGGCTGCCGCGGTTTCGGCAGTGGTGGCCGGCACGCTGCTGGCGCCGCTTCCGCAGGCGACGCCGGCCAGGCCGAGAAGGGCCAGGAGTAGGACGAGCCGAGTGGAGGATGGCTGCATCGTGTGCACCTTAGTCAGATGCTCAGTTATTTTTAGTCAGGAACTCAGTAAGGTGTGGCCGGTGTCTTCGACCCCGAGCGCTCGCCCGCCACGGGGGAGCGCGGCGCCCGCGCCCTCCTTCGCCGAGCACGTCTGCCTGACCTTGATCGTCCAGGGGGTGTCCCACGGTTGGGCCGTGGGCACGACACTCGCCCCCGACGGCGAGCTCGGACGGATCTGGACGCTGACCCGCCCGCTCACCTACCGCGCCATCGATGGGCTCGTGGAGAAGCGCCTCGTGAGTCGGCGCGGTCACACCGCCGGTCGAAGTCGGGATCGCGTCGTGCTCGCGCCGACGGCCGCCGGTCGCCGGATGGCGACACGGTGGTTGGACACGCCGGTGCTGCACCTGCGTGACGTCCGGACCGAGCTGCTGATGAAGCTCACTCTCCGGGCCCGGATGGGCCTCGACAACGTGACGCTGCTCACCGCTCAGCAGGTGGTCCTCGCGCCGACCATCGACGTCCTCGTCTCGTCGCACGCCGAGGACGACGTGGTCGACGTCTGGCGTCGCGAGAACGCCAGGGCGGTGCGCCGTTTCCTCGATCAGGCGCTCCATCCGGCTGCACGGCCCAGCGAGGGGAAGCCGGAGATGCGGCTCAGCGCCCGCAACCAGCTGCGGGGCACCATCACGGCCGTCCACCACGGCGAGGTCATGTCCACCATCAAGGCCGTTCTCACCGACGGACAACCGTTGACCGCGGCCATCACGCGCGACGCCGCCGACGATCTCGACCTTGCACCGGGCGACGAGGTCGTGATGATCGTGAAGTCCACAGAGGTCATGGTGGCCAAGGCATTCTGAGATGGTGTTGCGCCAGGTCGCTGCCACGGCTCGGTCCACGGTTGACGCTCACGGCCGTCGGCGCGACGGTGACCTGCACTACGAGAAGGGGGAGCCGGATGGGCTGGCTGGTTGTCACGAGATGGGATCGTCGCGACGCTGCGTCCCGAGAGGACTTCGCCGCGGCCGCATTGCGGCTCTGCCGGGCGTCCAAGGGGCGCGGCAACATCGAGTCGTCGCGCTACTACTGGGCGCATCCCGATCAGGTGGTCATCGTGAACCACACTGAGGATCTGTCGGGCTACTGGTCGGCGCCCGGGGAGGCAGTGGGGGCGGCGCTGTTCGCCATGGCCGATCTGGCCGTCATGGCCGGGCAGGAACAGTGGGCCGATGCCGGCCAGGGAACGGCGACCTACCGGGCCGCGGGCCGAGACGCCTGAGACCGAAACCACCGCAGGCTGGGCGGCGCACGGTGGAACGGGGCTGACGCGAGTCAGGCTGGGCCCACCAGGTTCTTCTGGATCGGCGCGGGGAACCGGGGCGTGATCCGGGCATCGCCGACCACGCTGCGGAGATCGGCGGCTGCCGCGTCGATCGTCCGTTGCACGCGGCGATCGACCGGCGCCAGGAGCTCGTAGGCGATCACCCCGTCTTGACGCTGAGCCCACCCGCCGACGACCTCGCCGTTGACCCAGACGGTCGGGCCGGCGTTGCCGTTGCGGTCGAAGAGCGGTCCACCGAAGGTGCCCAGGTCGCCGAAGTACCACGCTCGACCCTTCCAGCCCATCGCCGTCGGGTCGAGGCCGGGCAGCAGCGCCACCCAGGGCTCGGTTGGTCCGACGGGCTCGACGTCGTCCGGCAGCACCCAGCCGACCTGATCGTCGTCGAGGTCCACCTCGACCGCGTCGATTGCGGTGACGGCGGCCTTCGCGGCACGGACGGTCCATCCTGTCCACCACTGGAGGTCGGCGGTCGTCACCGGACCGAACGAGCGGAGGTACCTTGCCGCCAGGCGGTTGCGCGAACTGGTCGGGTCGGCGCCGACGATGCCCTCGGGCAACCAGTCGACCATCGCGCACCACACGTACTCGCTGCTCACCCAGCTACCAGTCGGCACGGTGCGGACGATCGCCGCTTCGAAGCCGAGGTTCAGCAGCAACCGGGTGTGGGCCGACTGCTCGACGGTGTACCGACCGCTGCCGACCGTGATCTTGGTGGCCAGAGCGGGCACGTCCCGCCCGAGCTGTCGAGCGGTCGAGGGGCCGAGCCGTTGGAGCGCCTCCAGCGCCGCGGCCCTCGTGGTGACGATCCAAGCGTCCGGATCCTCGATGCCGCTGGCGGCCGCCCACTTGGCCAGCTGTCGCCACTCCGCGTCGGCGATGTCGGCGGTACAGGCGGCGTGGACGAGGCGCGCGACCTCGGGGGTGTACACCCAGATCGTGCGGCGCATGCCGTGATGGCGCACGAGGGTGCGCTCCTCGTAGAGCGCCGCCGACATCGCCCCGAGCGACGGGGTGACCATGCGAGCCGTCGCCGAGAGGTAGACCGACACCGGATCGGAGGAGTGCAGCGCCACGAGGGAGTTGGCGATGTCGACGACGTCGTCGGAACGCTGGGTCAGGGCCAGCCGGTGCCTGCGGGAGAGCCGAGCGCGGCGTTGAGCGGCGTCGATGCGTGGTCGTGCGGTCACAGCACCGATACTGCTCGACGCCCGAGGACGCTCAGGCGTCTTGGCCGAGGTCGGCAGCGGGGATCACGCCCATACGGCCAGCCTGGAAGTCCTCCAGGGCCTCCAGGATCTCCTGGCGGGTGTTCACGAGGAACGGGCCGTAGTGGGCGATGCGCTCGCGGATGGGCAGCCCACCCAACAGCAGCACCTCCAGCTGGTCGGTTCCCTCGGGCTGGCGGGCGGTCCGAACATCCTTGCGGCCGCAGCTGTTCCGCCGGGAGCCAGGCGGTGGGAGCACCATCCTCCTGGGACGATGACGGTGCGCGGGCCGCGTCATCTGCAAGACGTGGCGGACCCGCTGATCCGCGACCTGCTGGACAACCTGCCGGATGCGGCCCTGGCTGCGCAGCAGCTCGCCCGGCAGCTGTCCTTCCCGGACAGCGGCGACCTGGTACTGTACGGCGCCTGGGACAGCCAGGGGCAGACCATCGGCTTCGAGGACCACTGGGCCACCCACGGCGGCATCGGCGGCGAGCAGAATTGGCCGTTCCTGGTCATGCCGCCGAGCGTGGACTGGGATGTGAGCGCCGTTACGGACCCGCGAGAGCTGTACCCGCTGTTCATGGCCCGCTATGGTCGCCCCGGCCCGCCTCTTGACGAGCGGACGCTCGACATCGGCAATGCACCCCCGTCCGCGCAGGCCGCACGCTGAGGACAGGCATTATGGACATGCCGGTGAATCGCCGCCTCGAAATCGCCCAATGGCTGCT
>CAZTVJ010000071.1:0-13949 GCA_964616935.1 uncultured Acidimicrobiales bacterium
CGTGCCGGACGGGAGAGTCTAGGGCTCGCCCGACCCGACGTGCCATCGACCAAGAGCGGCGAATCAGGGACGCTCGGCGAGTCCCGGACCCGCCTCGACCGTAGGTTCCCACGGCCCATCACCGAGGATCGCCTCACCGTCTCCTGGCCACGGCGGCATAGCCACCCCGATCGCCGTCAACGGTCCTGGACCGACCGAGCGGAACTGGAACATCGCCCCGACCGGGATGGTCAAGCACACCCCCGCGCCTAGCTCGACCTCCTCGACCTGGTCACCGAGCGACCGCCACATGGCGCCGTGGCCATCCAGGACGTACCAGATCTCGTCGACCGTGCGATGGGCGACCGGGATCGACACCGCACCCGCCGCCAGCGAGAAGTGGGCGACCGATCCACCTGGTCGCCCGAGAAGGATCCGCACCTGGGACCCATCGGGCGCCGTCACGTCGCCGGTGGTCGGCAGCATCGACGTCTCGAAGACCTCTGGACGGTCGGTCACGACGATGGCACCCCGCGCATGCACCCGGGAGCCTGCCACGACTGCATCGGACGACCGCACGCCACACGGGCGCCGGTGCATCGCACGACCGATGTACCGACGCCCGCCCGGCTGGGGGACCAGCCCATCCGACGAAAACAGTGAGGCGGCTACCCGACCGGCTGCATGAACCGGTTCACGGCTCGATCGGCGATCTTGCTCCCGTGCTTGATGCCGGCGTCCACTGCCCTACGGAAGTGGAACCCGACCAGGATTCGCGACAGGCCGTTCTCGTCGGCCGCTTGCGTGAAGCTGTGGTACGACCGGGTCACCTCACCCGGCTGACCACATTGCTGGCCGTCGGGCAGCGTGAGGCTGCACAGCGTGAAGCTCACGTGGTCGGTGCCGAAGAAGCGCTGCATCACCTGCGACGCGGCGCCACCTTCGACGCCGTGGCCAGAGTCGTGGTCGGGGATCGGCGGCGTGGTCACCAATGGCGTCCACGTCGGGTCGGCTTCGGTGTTCGGGTTCCCGTCCATATCAGCCAGCTGGATGGCAGTCACGGGCCGCCAGAAGTTGTAGACGTCGAACTTGGCGTACCACGAGCCGACGTACCCGTCGGACATCGCCATGTTCAACAGCCCGAACAGCCGTGCGCTGTCCCACAGGCCGACGTGGCGGTCGACGGCGACCTCACGCGCCATGCGGTTCCACGCAAGGGGCGAGCTCTCCACCCAGAACAGGGCGATCTGCGTCTGATCAGCGGTGCGGTCGCTCGGTGTCGTCACGTCGTCGCCGCCCAGTTGCTTCACCTCGTTGAAGTCAGCCGCGTACTTCTTGCTGGTGAGGGCATACGGCGGACCGGGAAGGAACTGCGCGTTGCTCTTCAGCACGAACGGTGTGACGTCGCCCCACTGGGGGAGGAAGACGAGTGGCGTACCTGGGGTGCAGCGGTAGACGCCGGCCGGTGGGTCCACCGGGCAATCGGGGACGACCAGGGGCTGGTTGGAGCCATCTCCGGCTCGATCCGCGAGGATGGTCTGCGCAGCGGCCTGCCCGACCTCGATGCCACGTTGCTTGGCGTGGCCGTTCGAGATGGCGGCCAGCGCGGCCGCGTAGTCGCTCTCCACGCTGGCGACGCCGGCGCCCTTGCACCCGTCGAAGTCGGGCGGCAGCCCCTGGATCAGCGGGATCAGGGTGTTGCGTGCTGCCGAGGCGACGGCGGCGTCGGGCGAGGCGCTCGGCGACAGGTGAGGCGGGTGGTAGGCGTACGGCTGGGACCGCAGCTTGATGGCGTTCAGCGCATCGTGGACGGCCACGTGCGTGATGGCGTACATGCGCGCTTCGTGCAACGGATCGTTGCCCGGCGCGATGCAAGCCGCCAGCGCGGCATCGCCGGCGTTGTCGTTCCAGGTGATCACGGCATTCGGCCCCGAGCTCGGGTGACCGGTTGTCCGCGCCTGGCTGCCGGCGACCGCCGGCCAGGACACGGCCGCCAGTGCGGTGACGGTGAGGACAGCAAGGACGTGCTTCTTCATGGACCCTCCCTCGCTCGGCCGATCCGCCCGGCGCGAGCGTCGATGTGAGAGCCGGTCGAGGGGCGAGCGCGGCGGCTCGGTTCGACCGGTCCCAGCCAGGCTGCGCCTCGGCGCCTACGTGTCGCTCACGGCCCGCTCACGGCAGGGCTGAAGTCCCTAGGATGACCGCCGGTGGGAACGGCCCTGCGCATCCTCGGGCCTCTGGTGGCCGAGGTCGACGGCGTCGACGTGACGCCCTCGGCACCCAAGGAGCGCGCGCTCTTGGCGATGCTCACGGTCCACCACGGCCAGGTGGTCAGCGCTGACCGGCTGATCGACGAGCTGTGGCCGGACCTCGACGCTCGCAAGGCTCGGCGGGTCCTGCAGGTACGCATCACCGAGCTGCGCACGATCCTGGCCGCCGCTGGCGCCGAGGCGACCGTCGACTACCGGGATCCTGGCTATCGGCTCACGGTCGCGCCCGAGGCGGTCGACGCCCACGCGTTCAGGACTGTCGTTGAACGGGCGCGTGGCGAGCTCCGGGCGGGCGATGCCATTGCGGCGCACGCGTCGCTCCACGCGGCACTCGCGATGTGGCGGGACGAGCCACTGGGCAATGTGCACGGGGGAGTGCACTTGGAGCGGGAGGCGGCGCATCTGGCCGAGGCGCGCCTCGAGGCGATCGAGGACTGCATCGACGCCGAGCTGGCGTGCGGCCGTCACAACGCCGTCGTGGGGGAGCTGGACGCGCTCGTCGAGTCGAACCCGCAGCGGGAGCGCTTCTGGGGCCAGCGGGTGCTGGCGCTGTACCGCTGCGGTCGTCAGGTCGAAGCGTTGCGCGCCTGCGCGTCGTTGCGCCAGCAGCTGCGCGACGAGGTCGGGCTCGAGCCCGGACCCGAGCTGCGGGCGCTGGAGTCAGCCGTGCTCGAGCAGCGCCCGGAGCTCGACTGGTCGCCCGCCCATGAGGTCGGCCGGGCGAGTCGTCGTGAGGCTCCGCTGCGACGTGCGGGCGGGTCAGCCGCCATGCCGGCGGTCCACTACGCCAGGGCCAGCGATGGGGTCAACGTCGGCTACCGCGTCGTGGGTACCGGACCGGACCTGATCATCGTGCCGGGGTACTTCTCCCATCTCGACATGTGGTGGGAGTCGTACACGGAGCGACTGGTCCGCCGACTCTCGTCGGCCACCCGTCTCATCCTGTTCGACAAGCGTGGCATGGGCCTGTCCGATCGACCGCCCTGCATCGAGATCGAGGATTGGGTGGAGGACACGCGCGCGGTCCTCGACGCGGTCGGTTCCCAGCGCGCGACCGTCATGGGCCTGTCGGCCGGTGGCCTCATCGCCACGCTGTTCGCGGCGACGTTCCCCGAACGGGTCACGTCGATGGTGCTCTACGGAGCTTGGCCACGGCTGCGCTGGGCCGAGGACTTCCCGATCGGCTTCCGTGAGGACGGGTCGGAGGAGATGCTGGCGCGCTTCGGGGATCAGTGGGGTACAGGTGTCGGTTTCGACGAGATGTGCGCGAGCGGCATCGACAACCCTGTCGCTCGCGAGCAGTACGCGCGCTACCAACGGATGGCGGCCAGCCCGAGCAGCGCGGTGGCGTACCTGCGCCTGCTCGCCGGCCTTGACGTGCGGGACGCCCTGCCCGCCATCAGCGCTCCGACGCTCGTGCTGCACGCCAGCCGCGAGAAGGCCGTGCCCATCGAGCTGGCCCGCTACACCGCGGATCACATCCCCGGCGCCGCGCTGGTCGAGCTCGACAGCGCAGATCACCTGCTGTGGTTCTCCGACGTCCTCGACGTGATCGTCGACGAGATCTACGACTTCGTCACCGGTGGGGCGTCGAAGCAGGCCGGCTGGCACCTGCATGCCGTCGCGGGGACGTGAGCCCCGCGATCGGCTTGGTGCTCTGGGGTGACCGAGGGGACTTGAACCCCCGACCTTCAGGGCCACAACCTGACGCTCTAACCAAGCTGAGCTACGGCCACCAGGGAAGGGTCATTGTGACACAGGCACCCGTGGCTGGTCGTAGCGGTTCCGCCTCGCGACGCCGTGACGCTACTGCGGAGCCGACGAGCGTCCTGGTCTCGGGATCATCCGGCGAGCGCCACCAGCGCAGCGAGGGCGGCATGCTTGTGGTCCTGTTGCCAGGCGGGCCGGCTCGCCTGCCGGTGGTGCTCAGCCACGCTGCCTGGTCGTCGAGATCCCAGCCCCACGCAGCGTGCATCGCGGTCCCCAGCAGCGCGGGAGGGGCCAACGAGCCGGTCACGCCCGCGAGCGCGGCCGCCTCCATCAGGGCCTCGCGGTACAGCACACCTTCCGCCGTGTGGACGAGCGCGTGCGAAGCGAGGATCCTCTCGAGCGGGGGCAGCTCGCGATGCTCGCCGACCACGGCGCTGACGACGTCGTTGCCGTCAGTCCGAGCGGACCCGAGCAACCTCGTCATCGCCTGCGATGCCATGGCAAGCGCGTCGGCCTCCACCGACGGCCCAGCCGCTGTGGGCGCTCCACCCCAGTGCGGCACGCATGCCCCCCACCGTTGCACTGCCGCGCCGTTGGGCGAGGAATCCTTCGTGCGGTAGCCTCCCCGCAACGCTTTCCACGGAGTGAAGCCATGACGACAACCGATTTCCGCATCGATCCGCGCCTGGTGCAACGGGCGAAAGCGATCACCGAAGCCGAGCTGGAGGTCTACGCGGCGCGCACGAAGCGCTCCCAGGCCGCCACCGACCGTGCTCGCAAGGTGCTGCCGCTCGGCGTCCCGTCGTCGTTCCAGGCCTACGACCCGCATCCGGTCGTGGCGGCACGCGCCCAGGGCTCGTGGCTCGAGGACGTCGACGGCAACCGCTACATCGACTTCAACATGGGCTTCGGAGCGCTGTTCGCCGGCCACGTCAACCCCATCCTCCGGCGCGCCATCGAGGAGCAGCTGGATGCGGGCACGCTGTTCGTCACGCCGTGCGAGCTGAACGCGGACGTCGCGGAGCTGCTGGCTCAGCGCTACGGGCTGGACATGTGGCGGTTCACGAACTCGGGCACCGAGGCGACGATGGACGCCATCCGCATCGCTCGGGGCGTCACCGGTCGGGACAAGATCGTCAAGGTCGAGGGCGGTTACCACGGCCATCACGACGAGGTGATGGTGTCGATGAAGCCGCCCCTCGACCAAGCCGGCCCGGCCGATCACCCCATCCCGGTGCCGGCGACGGCGGGCATCAGCCATGCGGTGCTCGGGGATACGCTCGTGATCCCGTTCAACGACGCTGGTGCGCTCGAGGCGGTGCTCGAGCGCGGTGACGTTGCCTGCTTCATCGTCGAGCCGGCCATGGAGAACATCGGCATCGTGCTCCCCGACGCCGGCTACCTCGAGGCCGTGAGGGAGATCACCGAGCGTCACGGCACGCTGCTGATCTTCGACGAGGTCAAGACGGGCATCACGGCGGGCTGGGGCGGTGCGACGGGCCACTTCGGGGTGCAGCCCGATCTCGTGGCGCTGGCCAAGTCCATCGGCGGAGGCCTCCCCATCGGGGCGTTCGGCGGGCGCGCCGAGTACATGGACCAGATCACCCAAGGACGTGTGCTCCACCTCGGCACCTACAACGGCAACCCGCTCGTGATGGCCGGCGCGCTCGCGGTGCTGCGGGACATCTGCACGCCCGAGCAGACCCAGATGGCGATCGACCGGAACCGTGTGCTGCTCGACGCCTCCGACCGCGTGATCGCCGAGTCCGGGCTGCCGGCCCACACCGTCCAGCTCGGTGCGAAGGGTTGCGTCACCTATTCACCGGAGCGCGTCCGCAACTACCGCGACTACAAGGCCACCGACTTCGACCTCGCCTTCGCCAGCTGGATCTGGGGCATCAACCGGGGCATCCTCCTGCCGCCCGGCCTCGATGAGCAGTGGCTCGTCTCGGTCGTCCACACCGACGGCGACGTCGGCCACGCGGCGCAGGTCTTCGCGGACTTCGCCGCCGCCCTCACCCGCTGACCGCCCCTCGGTGGCCGAGGCAGCACGGCGTGGCGAAGGAGGCGAGGAGGCCGGGGTTCGTGCGGATGGTGGGACGGGCGCTCCTGCGTCGGTGCCCACGGTGTGGGGGCCAGGGTTGGTGCGTCGGCTGGTTCCGGCGGGTGGATCGCTGCCGGACGTGCGGCTACAAGTACGAGCGGGCGCCCGGCTTCGTGCTGGGGGAGGTGACGATGAACACCATCGTGACCTTCGGGCTGCTGGCGCTGGCCATCACGGTCGGCATCGCGACCACCTACCCGGACGTGCCCCTCGTCCCGCTGATGGTGGTCGTCGTGGCCATCGCGATCCTCGTCCCCGTCGCCTTCTACCCGTTCTCGTCGACCCTGTGGGCCGCCGTCGACCTCACGATGCACCCCCTGGAACCGGCGGAGATCGCTGACGCCGCCGCCCACGCTTGCCAGCCGTCGCCCCCGGATGCTTGATCGAACGAGTGTTCGAAGTTACGCTTCTGTCGTTCCAGCCCGAACCCTGTCACACCCCTTCCGTAGGTTTGGCGCCAGAACCGATTCGGGGCCGTGCAATCCGGTCCCCTCCATCCTCAGGTAGCAGGCGAAGGAGAACGACATGGCAGTGGAGCGGGACAAGGCACTCGAGATGGCACTGAGCCAGATCGACAAGCAGTTCGGCAAGGGGTCCATCATGCGGATGGGCGAGAAGGGGTCCATGCAGGTGGAGGTCATCTCCAGCGGCGCCCTGGCCCTCGACCTGGCGCTCGGCGTGGGCGGCCTGCCTCGCGGCCGGGTGGTCGAGATCTTCGGCCCGGAATCCTCGGGCAAGTCCACCTTGGCCATGCACGTGGTCGCCGAAGCCCAGCGCAACGGTGGCATCTGCGCCTACATCGATGCCGAGCACGCCATGGACCCTGCGTACGCAGCGGCCATCGGGGTCGACATCGACCAGCTGCTCATCTCCCAGCCCGACACGGGGGAGCAGGCGCTCGAGATCACCGACATGCTCATCCGCTCTGGCGCGCTCGACGTCGTGGTCATCGACTCGGTGGCCGCTCTCACCCCCCGGGCCGAGATCGAGGGCGAGATGGGCGACACCCACGTCGGCCTCCAGGCCCGCCTCATGAGCCAGGCGCTGCGCAAGCTCACCGCCAACCTCAACCGCTCGAACACCATCTGCATCTTCATCAACCAGCTGCGCGAGAAGATCGGCGTGATGTTCGGGTGTTTTTCCTACAGCACTCCGGTGCAGTTGGCGGACGGCACCACGGAGAAGATCGGCAAGATCGTGAACCAGCGGCGGCCGGTCGAGGTGCTCTCGTACGACGTCGACACCGGGGACATCGTGCCGAGGAAGATCGTCAACTGGTTCGACAACGGCCCGACCGAGGAGTTCCTGCAGTTCACGGTCGCAAAGGGGTCCAAGAACGGCCGCGCTCAGTTCGCGTGCACCCCGAACCACCAGATCATGACGCCGGGCGGCTGGCGCGAGGCGCAAGAGCTCGTCGTCGGCGACCGCGTGCTCCAAGCGGTGCCGCATCACCTGTCGGGCTTCCAGTGGGAGGTCATCCTCGGCTCCCTCATGGGTGACGGTGCACTGTCGCCCACCCGTAGCGGCCACGGGGCTCGGTTCCGCTGGGGCCACGGTGCCAAGCAGGTGGACTACGGCGACTGGAAGGCCACGTTGTTCGCCAACCTCCACGTGAGCCGTTCCATGAATGCCAAGGGGGCGGTGTTCCACGACGTGCAGCCCCTGCCCGAGCTGGCCGAGCTGCGCCACGCCGTCTACCTCGACGGCAAGAAGGTGCTCAGCCATGACTACCTGAAGCGGTTGACACCGTTGTCCCTCGCGCTCTGGTACATGGACGACGCGTCGTTCAGCCTGAGGGCCAAGGGACTGCAGAAGCGGACCGCGAATGGCAGCGGTCGGGCCGAGATCTGCGTCGAAGCGATGGAAGCCGGGACCCGCCGCCGCCTCGTCGAGTACCTGGGTGACACCTGGGACATCCGGCCGCAGCTCGTGGTGAAGGGCACGGCTGCCAAGGCATACCTCGTGTTCCCCAAGGACGAGACGGCCAAGCTCCACGCGCTCATCGCGCCCTTCGTACATCCCTCGATGGACTACAAGCTGCTCCCGGTGTACCGCGGTCGCTTCGGGGTGGAGCCCGTGTTCGCTCCGGTGCGCGACGAGCTGGCCCCGCTGCCCATCACGTCGATCAAGGTCAAGCCGCCGACACGCTCGATGCACCGCTTCGACATCGAGGTGGAAGGCACGCACAACTACTTCGTCGACGGCGTCATGGTGCACAACTCACCGGAGACCACTCCGGGGGGGCGGGCGCTGAAGTTCTACTCGTCGGTGCGGCTCGACATCCGCCGCATCGAGTCGATCAAGGACGGCGTGGAGGTGGTGGGTAGCCGCACCCGGGTCAAGGTGGTGAAGAACAAGGTGGCCCCGCCCTTCCGCCAGGCCGAGTTCGACATCATGTACGGCAAGGGCATCAGCCGTGAGGGCTCGCTGCTCGACATCGCCGTCGACCTCGGCATCGTGAAGAAGTCGGGTGCCTGGTACACCTACGACGGTGAGCAGCTCGGCCAGGGTCGGGAGAACGCCAAGCAGTTCCTCGCCGAGAACCCGGAGCTGATGGTGGAGATCAGCGAGCAGATCCGCCAGCATGCCGGCCTCGGTGCCGACGGAGGTGCCGACGGAGGTGTCGACGGAGGTGTCGACGAAGGTGTCGACGGCAGTACCAACGACGCCGGGGTCACGTCGCCCGTGTTCACCCCGGCGGACGACGAGCCCATCAGTCTGGAATGAGCTCACCATGACCGTCCCGGCCCGGGTCAACCTGATCACGCTCGGCGTGGCCGACGTGGCCCGGGCCACGGCCTTCTACGAGTCGCTCGGCTGGGAGCGCTCGTCGATCTCGCAGGACGCCATCACCTTCCTGCGCACCGCCGGCACCGTAGTGGCGCTGTTCGGCCGCGAAGCACTGGCCGAGGACGCGCAGCTGGACGACAGCCCAGCCCGGGCCTTCGAGGGCCACAGCCTGGCCATCAACTACGACAGTCGCGCGGCGGTCGACGAGGCCGTTGTCACGTGGGTGGCCGCCGGCGGCCGGGTGGTGAAGGCCCCCGAAGAGGTCTTCTGGGGCGGGTACTCGGGCTACGTCGCCGACCCCGACGGCCACCTGTTCGAGTTCGCCCACAACCCGTACATCGCCTTCCGGCCCGACGGCACCCTCGAGCTCCCGTAGCCCCTCGCTTCCCCCAGCGATCACGCCTTGTCGGGAGGTACCGTGCGTGTCATGCCTGACGTGGCGACACCGGTGGGCACGCTGCTGCGTGTTCCGATGTCGCGAGACGACTACCTCGCCTTGGGCGAGACCAAGTGCGACGAGTGGTACCTCGGGATGCGGGTCGTGAACCCGCCCACGAATCCCCACCAGGTCGCGGCCATGGAGCTGGCTTGGCTGCTCCGATCTGCGGTACCGCCCGGCGAGTTCGTGCTCATCGAAGCGGGCTGGAGCACCGCGCAGGGCGTGTTCCGGCCCGACATCCAGGTCATCCCCGAGTCGTCCATCGGCGCCACGATCACGCTCGAGCCGCCGTTGCTCGTCGTCGAGATCCTCTCGCCGTCGAACCGGGCGGCGGATCTCCGCATCAAGCGCGACCTGTACGCCCGAGGCGGCCTGCCGTGGTACTGGATCGTCGACCTCGATGCGGCCGAGCTGTTGGTGCTGCGCAACGACGACGGCGTGTTCGTCGACGTGCAGCGCATCGCCGGTGGGCAACCAGCCGAGACCGTCGGTCCCTACCCGGTCACCGTCGACCCGGCCCGATTGACGCAGCCCGCTCGACCCGGCCCTTAGCACCCGGCCCACAGCAATGCCAAGGGCAACTGCGGGCCACATCTCGCCCCCGCCGCCCTAACCTGCGCTCGTGCCCCGCACGTACTTCCTGCGCACCTTCGGGTGCCAGATGAACGAGCACGACTCCGAGCGCATCGCCGGCCTCCTGGAGGCCGACGGGCTCGTGGCCGCGCCCTCGGTCGCCGACGCCGACGTCGTGGTGCTCAACACCTGCTGCATCCGCGAGAACGCCGACAACAAGCTCTACGGCAACCTCGGCCAGCTCAAGCAGCACAAGGACGCCCGACCCGAGCTGCAGATCGTCGTCGCCGGATGCCTGGCGCAGAAGGACAACGAGCTCGTCCGCCAGAAGGCGCCTTACGTCGACGTCGTCCTCGGCACCCACAACGTCCACCGAGCGGCCGAGCTGCTCCACGAGGCGCGCTCCCGCGGCCCCATCACCGAGATCTTCGACCAAGCCGTCCTCGACGATCATGCCCTGTTCCCGTCGGCGCTCCCCGCCAAGCGGGAGACCTCGTACAACGCCTGGGTCACCATTCAGATCGGCTGCGACAACTCGTGCGCGTTCTGCATCGTCCCCGCCGTCCGGGGCCGTGAGATCAGCCGGCCCTTCGTCGACGTCGTCGCCGAGGTGGAGGCGCTCGCCGCCGAGGGTGTCACGGAGATCACGCTGCTCGGCCAGAACGTGAACTCCTACGGGCGGGACCTCACCCTCGCCGCCCGGCAGGCCGGCGACATCGGCACCCGCATCCGCCCCCTGTTCGCTGAGCTGCTGCGAGCAGTAGGCGCGGTGCCCGGCATCCGCCGCGTCCGCTTCACCTCGCCTCACCCAAAGGATCTCCGGCCCGACACGATCCACGCGATGGCCACAACGCTGGCCGCCTGCGAGCACCTCCACCTCCCGTTGCAGGCCGGGTCGGACCGCGTGCTGGCCGCCATGCACCGCGGCTACACGGCCAGCCGCTACCTGGACCGGCTGGCGGCGGCCCGGCATGCCGTCGGTGACCTCGCGGTGTCGACCGACCTGATCGTCGGCTTCCCGGGTGAGACCGAAGCCGACTTCGACCGCACGCTGGAGGTCGTGGCGGCGGCGGAGTACGACTTCGCCTACACGTTCATCTTCTCGCCCCGCCCAGGCACCGAGGCAGCGACGATGGCAGCCGACGCCGTCGACCCGGCAGTGTGCGCCGATCGGTTCGAGCGCTTGCGGGTCGTGGTCGAGCGCAGCGCGCTGGCCAAGCACCGTGCCCGCATCGGCAGGGTGGAGGAGCTGCTGATCGAGGGCCCGAGCAAGAAGGACGCCGCGGTCACCAGCGGTCGTACCCGCCAGAACAAGCTCGTCCACCTCCGCGCCGACCAGCCCTTGCGGCCCGGCGCCTATGTCACGGCCGAGATCCTGGACGCGGCACCGCACCACCTCACCGGTCGTCTCGTCGACGTGCTGGCCGAGCCCGCCCACAGGACGCGCATCCCGGTGGTGGCCGGCTGAGCGCGCCCCTCGCCATCGTCGGCCCCACGGCGTCGGGGAAGTCGGCGGTGGCGCTCGAGCTGGCCCGCCGCCTGCGGGGCGCCGAGCTGGTGTCGGTCGACTCGATGCAGGTCTACCGGGGCATGGACATCGGCACGGCGAAGGCGACTCTCGCCGAGCGGGCCGCGGTGCGTCACCACTGCCTCGACCTCGCCGATCCCTCCGACGACTTCACGGTGGTGCTCTACCGAGCGGCGGCGAGCGCGGCGATGGACACGATCGACGGTCGAGGTGGGCGAGCCATCCTGGTGGGCGGCACCGGGCTGTACCTGCGAGCGGTCATCGATCGCCTTGAGCCCCCGGGCGCGTGGCCCGAGGTGCGCGCCGCCCTCGACCTGGAGCACGACACGGTGGCGCTGCACCGCCGGCTGGCGGAGCTCGACCCGGCCGGCGCCGCCAAGATGGAGCCGACCAACCGCCGCCGAGTCGTCAGGGCGTTGGAGGTGACGATCGGCAGCGGGCGCCCGTTCAGCTCGTTCGGCTTCGGTCTCGAGACCTACCCGCCCTCCGAGGTGCTGCAGGTGGGGATCCGCCGCCCTCGCTCGGCGCTGACGGAGCGCATCGAACGCCGCTACCACCAACAGCTCGACCAGGGCTTCCTGGCCGAGGTCGAGGCGCTGGCGTCCCGGCCCGGTGGCCTCTCGCGGACCGCCCGTCAGGCCCTTGGCTACAAGGAGCTGCTCGACCACGTCGAGGGCCGCTGCTCGTTCGACGAGGCACTGCACCTGGCCATCGCCCGCACCCGCCGCTTCGCCGTGCGCCAGGAGCGCTGGTTCCGCCGTGATCCCCGCATCCGTTGGATCGACGTCGGAGATGACGCCGCCGAGAACGCGATGACCGTGGAACGGGAGCTGGCCCTGTGCGCGTGAGGATGAGCAAGCACCATGCGCTCGGCAACGACTTCCTCGTGCTGTTCGACGACCAGCCGATGGTCCGGCTGCCCTGGGAGGTGCTGGCGCGGCGCTGGTGCGATCGCCGCCGGGGCATCGGTGCCGATGGGTTGCTCGTCGGCTTGACCGCCGCGCGACAGGACGATGCCGATCTCGCCATGGCGCTGTTCAACGCCGACGGCAGCCGGGCCGAGATGAGTGGCAACGGCATCCGCTGCCTGGCTCAGGCCTGGGCCGCTCGCCAGGGGCTGACCGAGGGCGAGGTCACGATCGTCACCGACGCCGGTCATCGCACCGTCGGCTTCTCACCGGGGCCGGATGCGCGAACGATGCACGCGAGCGTCGCGATGGGCAACGCCTCGGAGATCGACCCTCCCGCAGGCTGGGCCGGCACCGGCATCGACCCCCTACGGCCGGTGGCGCACGTCAGCCTCGGCAACCCGCACTCGGTCGTGGCGGTCGACGATGTCGAGGTCGTTGACCTTGCAACCATCGGCGCGCAGCTGCCCGAGGTGAACCTGGAGGTTGTAGCGCGCACCGACGATGTCCACATGCTCAGGATGCGCGTCCACGAGCGCGGCGCCGGCATCACGGAAGCCTGCGGCACGGGAGCCTGCGCCGCCGCGTGGGCCGCCGACCGCTGGGGCTTGGTCGCACCAGACGGCGCCGGGGAAATCACCGTGCGGATGGACGGCGGAGATGCGAGGGTGCGCCTCGGCCCCGAGCTGACGCTCCTCGGCCCTGCAACGTTCATCGCCAACATCGAGCTGAGTCCATGAGCCTCATCGAACGCCAGATCCGGGAGAAGATCGTCCTCGTCGGCGTCACGCTGCCGCCGGCCACCGAGGACGACACCGAGGCCAACCTCGACGAGCTCGCCCTGCTGATCGACACTGCTGGGGCGGAAGAAGCGGCACGTGTCTTCCAGCGTCGCGACGCGCCAGACCCCGCGTACTTCATCGGCAAGGGCAAGGCCGAAGAGCTGAAGGAGGTGAGCCTGACCGTCGACGCCGACACCGTGGTGTTCGACAACGAGTTGACACCGGCCCAGCAGTTCAAGCTGGAGAAGCTGCTCGGTCGCACGGCCATCGACCGCACTGCGGTGATCCTCGACATCTTCGGCCAGAACGCGCACACCCTCGAGGGCAAGGCGCAGGTGCAGCTAGCGCTCTACCGGTATCGCCTGCCCCGGCTGCGTCGAGGCGTGAGCGCCGCGTACACCCGCCAGGCAGGCGGCATCGGCGCCCGGCGCGGACCGGGCGAGACGAAGCTGGAGGTGGACCGGCGGCGCATCATGACCCGCATCTCCAAGCTCGAGCACGATCTGAAGGATCTGCAGCGCACCCGCCAGCTGCAGCGCAAGAGCCGTCGGCGCAGCGGCCTGGCCAGCATCAGCATCGTGGGGTACACCAACGCCGGGAAGAGCACCTTGCTCAACTGCCTCACCGATGCCGGCGTCCTGGTCGAGAACCGGCTCTTCGCCACGCTCGACCCGACCACCCGCCGGCTCGACCTGCCCGGCGGCGAGCGCGTGCTGCTAGTCGATACGGTCGGCTTCATCCACGGCCTGCCGCACCAGCTGGTCGAGGCCTTCAAGAGCACGCTCGAAGAGGTGCGGCGCGCCGATCTGTTGCTGCACGTCGTCGATGCCACCAGTCCGGAGGCCGAGCAGCAGATCGCGATTGTC
>CAZTVJ010000072.1:0-4248 GCA_964616935.1 uncultured Acidimicrobiales bacterium
ATGCCGATGACGCGACCGGCGCCCGCGATGCGCGCGAGCTGCCCGGCTACCGAACCGACGGCGCCCGCCGCGCCCGAGACCACCACGGTGTCGCCCGCGGCCACGGCGCCGACGTCGAAGATGCCGAAGTACGCCGTGAGGCCGGTGGTCATGCCGAGGGCCCCGAGGTACGCCGTGGCCGGTACGGGGCCGGCGTCGAGCTTGCGCAGGAACCCGGCGGGCAAGCACGCGTAGTCCTGGGCGCCGAGCGGTCCGAACACGCAGTCGCCGGGCTGCAGGGACTCGTCCGCCGAGTCGACCACCGTGCCCACGCCGAGCGCTGTCACCAGGCCACCGACGGGCACCGACTGGTGGTAGCCGCCGTCGTCGAGGATGGTGCGGATGAAGGCGTCGATCGACAGGGTGTCGACCGCCACGATCACCTCGCCGGGCTCGGGCGCGGGTACGTCGCCGTGCTCCAGGGCGAGATCGGCTGGCCGGAACGCGCCAGCGGGCCGGCTCCTCAGCACGATGCGCCGGTTGCGGTACGTGACCACGCTCACCGCCCCTCCGCGGCGGTCAGGTCGAACGTCCGAAGGGTCATGGCGCCGTGTCCTCCCCGCCGAGGCCCGACCACAAAAGGGTCGTGATCTGCTCGGCGATATGTTCGGTGTCGGTCGTGCCGTCGCGCAGCCACCATAGCGTCACGAAGTGGAGGGCTCCGATGAGTCCATACGCCCACGACAGGGCGACGCCGGGGTCGGCGGCTTGGGCGCTGCGCTGTGCCGCGATGCCGGCGGCGAGATCGTGTGCCGTGCGATCGGCGAGCAGCAGTGCCTGGTGCACCCGGTCGTCGCTGCGCCCTCCGGCGGTGACGTACAGGTACAGATGGCGGTCGAGCGAGGCGACCTGCAGGTAGCCGCCGACCAGTGTGCGCAGGCGCTCGCGTGGGCCCGCTGCCTGCGCCACCATGGCTCTGACCTCTGCCGTCATGCGGGCGGCGAGCCGCTCAGCCAGAGAATGCACGAGCGCGTCCTTGTCGCCGACACCGCGGTAGAGGATCGGCTTGGTGACGCCGGCCTCAGCCGCGATGGCGTCGAGGGTGACACTGGGCCCTTGCGCCCGAATCAGCCGCTCGGCCGCGCTGAGCAGCGTGTCGCGGTCGGCCAGCACGCCGTCGTTCGCCGACCGGCCCGGGGGGCGGCCCGGGCCGCGCCGGGCGGTTCCGCGCGTCCTACCACGCCCACTCGGCCCAGTCGTGCGTTCCATCGCAAGAGAAACTTACGCTGAGTAGATTCCGAGCGCCAGGCGGAGCTACGATGGTGCAAGGCAGCGGATCAGGAGGACCTGGGGATGACCATCATCGACAACGCGGTGCCGTCGCACCTGCGCGGCAACGGCGCACCGATCCAGGAGGAGCGCACGCTCACCGAGCTGAAGGTGACGGGGTCGCTCCCACGAGAGCTCGACGGGCGATACGTGCGCAACGGGGCCAACCCGTTCAGCGGCACGAGCGTGCACCCGTTCTTCGGCGACGGCATGGTCCATGGTGTGCGCCTGCGCGACGGCCGGGCCGAGTGGTACCGCAACCGTTACGTCCAGACGCCGTTCCTCACGAACCCGTCGATCGACATCCTCGATCTTGCCGTGGCGATGGACATGAACAGCTCGAAGGCCAACACCAGCGTGATCGGACATGCCGGCAAGATCCTGGCGCTGGAGGAAGGTCACTTCCCCTACGTGCTCGACGGTGATCTGAACACCGTGGGGGCCACCGACTTCGGCGGGGTGCTCGGCGGTTCCTTCACCGCTCACCCGAAGATCTGCCCCGAGACCGGAGAGCTGCTCGCCTTCGGCTACTCGGCGCTAGAGCCGTACCTGCGGTACCTGCGCGTGTCGGCCGACGGCCAGCTCGTGCAGACCGAGACCATCACCGTGGGTGGACCCACGATGATGCACGACTTCAACGTGACGCGGAACCACGTGATCTTCATGGACCTGCCCGCGGTGTTCGACCTCGAGCTGGCGATGCGCGGCGAGATGCCCATCCACTGGGACGACGACTACCCGGCCCGTCTGGGCGTCATGCCCCGCGACGGCTCCGACGCCGACGTGCGGTGGTTCGACCTGAACCCCTGCTACGTGTTCCACCCGATGAACTCCTACGAGGACGGCGACACGATCGTGCTCGACGTCGCCCGCCTCAGCCACGTCTGGCGCGACTCGATGATGGACTTCCCGATGCCGCAGTTCTGGCGCTGGACGATCGACACCGTCACGGGCAAGGTGACCGAGGAGCAGATCGACGACCGCGCCGGCGAGTTCCCCCGCGTGGCCGACTCGAAGGTGGGCTTGAAGCACCGCTTCGGCTACATGATGGCCGTGCCGGAGGCGTTCTCCTACGACGACCCGATGTCGACGTCGGGCGTGATCCTCAAGTACGACCGGGACACTGGCGAGCGCACCGAGATCGACCTCGGCCGCGGCCGCATGCCGGGCGAGTCCGTGTTCGTGCCGGCGGACGGTGGCAAGAACGAGGACGACGGCTACCTCATGACCTTCGTCTACGACGCGTCGTCGCACACCAGCGAATTCGTCGTGATGGACGCCGCCTCTATGAGTGACACGCCGGTGGCCACGGTGGGGCTGCCGCGGGTGCCGTACGGCTTCCACGGCAGCTGGATCCCGGCCTCCGTCGCCGACTGACGACAGCGGACCGAGGACCCCGAGTGAACGACGAGAAGATCGACTACGAAGACCTCACGGCCATGCGGCTCGACGACGATTCGCTCCGCGCGCTCGTCGAGCCAGGCGGCGAGTGCGTCTTCAACTGGACGACGACGGACGGCTACCCGGTCGGCGTCGTCGTCGCCTACGTGTACCGCCACGGCAAGTTCTGGACCACCTGTGCCGCTCGGCGCAAGCGCGTTCCCGCCCTGCGCCAGCGTCCCCAGTCCGCCGTCGTCATCAACCGCAACGGCAAGACCGCTTCGTACAAGGGTGACTCCATCGTGCATGCCCCCGGCGACGCCGGCTTCGAGGAGCTCAAGACGTGGTTCTACGCCGCCCTGTCCGGCGTCGAGCAGGCGCCCGACGACCCCTACCGGCGGAGCTTCGCCAAGTTCCTCGATTCCCCGCACCGCGTGATCATCGAAACCGACACCCGCCTCGTCGTCGCCTTCGATACGGCGCGGTTCGCGGCCTTCACCGCAGAGGCGATGGCCGCCGGGCACGGCGCCTGACACGCATCTCCGACTCGTCGCACGCGGAGTAGTTCCCTACGCCGGGACATCGCGGTCATGACGGTGCCGGCGATTCCAACCCGCGGGCCCGCTCCAGGCCGTCGAGGATCAGGTCGAGTCCGAATTCGTACTCGTTGGCGTAGTCGTAGCCCGGTCGCAGGACGTGCTCGATGGTCAGCTCGGTCAGGTGCGGGTACTGGTCGGGGGGCATCTGCTGCAGGATCGCCTCCGCCAGCTCCGCCGTCTCCTCGCCCGCTTCGAAGGGCAGGCTGGCCTCCTGCAGCGCGAAGCCGTAGATGTAGCTGTCGAGGACCGAGAACGCGTGAGCGGCCATCTCGACGGAGAAGCCGGCCGCGCGGAGGCTGCCGATGACGGCGTCGTGGTGTCGGAGTGTGGCCGGCCCAGGTGAGGCTCGCGACTCCATCAGGCCGATCGCCCACCGGTGGCGCGACAGCACCCGCCGGGTCGACACGGCCCGTTGACGCATCGCCGACTTCCAGTCCCCGTTTGCTGGCGGCAGGTCGATCTCGCCGAACACGAGGTCGACCATGCCGTCGAGCAGCTCGCTCTTGTTGGCCACGTGGTTGTACAGCGACATCGCCTCCACGCCGAGGGCCTCACCAAGCTTGCGCATGCTCAGCGAGGCGACGCCGTGCTCGTCGGCGAAGGCGACGGCCGCCTCGAGCACCCGACCACGGCTCAGCGGGATCCGGGCCCGCTCCGCTGGCTTGCTCCTCGCCATCGTCTGCTCCTGTGCTCGGTTGCGGAACTTACGCCGTACGTGTAGGTTACGTACATCGTAAGTAGACCGCAAGAGGAGACCAGAGTGAGCGCCACGACGGACCCATCGAGTGACACGACCCCCTCGGTCACCAGCGGACCGACGATGCAAGCGATCGTGCAGGACGCCTACGGCACCGCACCTGAGGCCGTGCTGCGGTTCGCCCAGATCCCCCGGCCCACGATCGCCGACGACGAGATCTTGGTGCGGGTTGCCGCTGCCAGCGTCGACAAGGGCACGTGGCAC
>CAZTVJ010000073.1:0-5583 GCA_964616935.1 uncultured Acidimicrobiales bacterium
CGGCGCGCTGCTCACGGCTGCCTACATGACCAGATGCGTGTACCTCACCTTCTTCGGCGAGTACCGGGGCGGCCACCACGAAGCCGACGTCACGGAGTTCGGCTACGAGCCGTCGGGCCACGAGGTGGACGAGATCGCCCAGCTCGAGACCGTCGGCGCCCGTGCCGGTGCGGTCAGCGGGGCGCTCGACCGCGGCCACGTCGGCTCATCCACGGCCGACGTCCACGCGGGAGGCGGTCACGGCGCTGGCCACGACGACCACGACGCGGCACCGCACGAGTCGCCTCTGGTGCTCACCGTCCCGCTGATGATCCTCGCCTTCTTCTCGATCACCGCCGGCTGGCTGAACATGCCGTGGGCCGTTGCGAAGTACGAGAAGTTCCTGGAATGGGTGGAGCCGCGGGTGGCCTTCCCGCCGGTCGAGCACGCTCCGTTCTCCAACTTCAAGGCCGTGCTCTCGGTCGTGCTCGTGGTGGTGGCCGCCACCTTCGTCGCCTGGCTGTACCGCAACGACTTCGCGTTCTTCAAAGGCCTCACCCGGCGCAACCGGGCGGCCCGGGCCGGCTACACGTTCCTGGAGAAGAAGTACTACCTCGACTTCCTCTACGAAGACGTCATCGTGCTCGCCATCAAGAAGCCGATCGCCAACGCCTGCAACTGGTTCAGCACGACGGTGCTCGACGGCATCGTCAACGGCGTCGGCATCGGCGCCAAGCGGCTCGGCCGATGGACCTACGACAACATCGACCAGAAGGTGGTCGACGGGGCCGTCAACGGCGCCGGGTTCCTCGCCGAGGAATCGGGCAGCGGTCTGCGAAGGGTCCAATCGGGCAAGGTCCAGCAGTACGGCGCTCTGCTCTTCGCCGCGGCCGGCATCGCCGCCCTCATCCTCGTCATCGTCGTCTAGGAGCCACGGGAACCCGCATGGAACTACCCATCACCGACAACAACTGGGCGCTGAGCGTCACGGTGTTCCTGCCGCTCGTCGGCATCGCCGTGATGCTCCTCATCCCACGCGCCCAGGAAGAGCTGCACAAGCTGGTCGCCCTCGTCACCTCGGTGGCCGTGGCGGGCATGGGCGTGTACCTCCTGGTCACCTTCGACTACGACCAGGCCGGACGGCTGCAGTACTTCGTCAGCGAGCCGTGGATCAACGTCATCAAGAGCCGCTACATCCTGGGCATGGATGGCATCAGCCTGCCGCTCGTCCTCCTCACGATGTTCGTCACGGTGCTCGTCATCATCTACTCGCTCGACCACATCCCTTCCCCGGGCAACCCGAAGGCGTTCTTCATCCTCATCCTCCTGCTCGAGGTGGGCATGGTCGGCACCTTCGTGGCGCAGGACCTCATCCTGTTCTTCGTCTTCTTCGAGGTCGTGCTGCTCCCCATGTACTTCATGATCGGGGTGTGGGGTGGCGAGCAGCGCCAGTACGCCTCCATCAAGTTCTTCCTCTACACGCTGTTCGGGTCGGCGCTGATGCTGCTCGGCTTCCTCGCGCTGTTCTTCAAGACGGGCGCCACCAGCTTCTCCATCCTGCGCCTGCCCGACCTGGTGGCCACCGCCGGCATCAGCCACACGACGCAGCTGCTCATCTTCGGCGGCATGTTCATGGGCTTCGCCATCAAGGTGCCCATGTTCCCGTTCCACACGTGGCTGCCCGACGCCCACACCCAGGCCCCGACGGCGGGATCGGTCATCCTGGCCGCCATTCTGCTGAAGCTCGGCACCTATGGCTTCATCCGCATCGCCATCCCCATC
Organism: uncultured Acidimicrobiales bacterium; assembly: GCA_964616935.1. Taxonomy (GTDB): domain Bacteria; phylum Actinomycetota; class Acidimicrobiia; order Acidimicrobiales; family Ilumatobacteraceae; genus CAZTVJ01. The sequence continues at coordinate 1,762 of CAZTVJ010000073.1, forward strand.
CTCCCTGATGCGGCGGAGACCTGGGCCCCCTGGATCGGCCTGCTCGCCGTCATCGGCATCATCTACGGCGCGCTGTGCTGCCTGGCCCAGACGGACATGAAGCGGCTCATCGCCTTCTCGTCGGTCGCGCACATGGGCTTCGTGATGCTGGGCATCGCCTCGCTCACCGACTTCGGCCTGAACGCCGCCATCTTCGGCATGGTCGCCCACGGTCTCATCACCGGGATGCTCTTCTTCATCGCCGGCTCGGTGAAGGACCGCTACCACACCCTGGAGATCCGCAAGATGGGCGGCATGCTCAAGCAGATCCCCCACCTCGGGTGGATCCTCGGCCTGTGCGCGATGGCCTCACTCGGCCTGCCCGGGCTGGCCGGCTTCTGGGGAGAGTTCCCCGCCATCCTGTCGGCCTACAACCCGGCTGCCGCGCTGCCGGAGGAGACGTTCCGCACGTACATGGTGATCGCCGCTGTCGGCACCGTGCTGGCGGCCGGGTACCTGCTGTGGCTGTACCAGCGCACGGCGTTCGGTGAGCCGAGCACGGAGTTCGCCCACGAGCCGGTGAAGGACATCAACATCTACGAGTGGGTGTCCTGGACGCCGATGGTCCTCATGATCGTCGTGCTCGGCCTGTTCCCGAACCTGCTGTTCAGCGTGATGAACCCGGCCGTCGAGGTCGCGCTCTCGGCCATCCCGGCGCGCCCATGATCCCGGTCCTGGCGCAGTGGCAGCAGCCCGACATCGACTACCACGCGCTCGCGCCCGAGATCATCCTGGCCGGCACGATCTGCGTGCTGCTGCTCGTCGACCTCTTCCTGCCCGACCGCCAGAAGTGGGCGTTGTCCACCATCGCCGGCCTCGGTCTGCTGGCTGCGTTCGTACCGGTGATCACGCTGGCGCTCAGCGACACCGACGTGCGCAGCATGTTCGGCGGGGCCTACGTCGTCGACGACTTCGCGTTGGTCCTGAAGGGGCTGTTCATCCTCACCGGCTACGTCGTCATCCTCATCTCCACGAACTACGTGGAGGAGGGCGACTACTACCAGGGCGAGTACTACTTCCTGCTCGTCACCTCCTTGCTCGGGATGGTGATGATGGCCTCGTCGCGCGACCTCATCAGCATCTTCGTGGCCCTCGAGCTCCTCTCCATCCCGACCTACATGCTGGCGGCGTGGCGCAAGCGCGACCCGAAGAGCAACGAAGCCGGCGTGAAGTACTTCCTGCTCGGCGTGTTCTCCTCGGCGGTGATGCTCTACGGCATGTCGCTGCTCTACGGCGTGTCCGGCACCACGTTGCTCACTGGTGTCGGCGCCGCCGTTGGCAGGACCGGCAACGCGCCGATCATCTCGCTCGCTGTGGTGTTCGTCATCGTCGGCTTCGCCTTCAAGGTGTCGGCCGTGCCGTTCCACACCTGGGCCCCCGACACCTATGAGGGCGCACCCACGCCCGTCGCCGCGTTCTTGTCCGTGGCCTCCAAGGCGGCCGGTTTCGTCGCCCTGCTCATCCTCGTGTTCGTCGGCTTCTTCGAGGCGAAGGACGTCTGGCAGCCCTTCTTCTGGGTGCTGTCGGCCGTCACCATGACGGTGGGGAACCTGGTTGCGCTGCGCCAGACGAACATCGTGCGGATGCTGGCCTACTCCTCCATCGCCCAAGGCGGCTTCATCCTGATGCCGCTGGCCGTCATCGGCGATGGGCCGCAGGCGGACCGCCAGGCCCTCACCGCCATCGTCACCTACCTCATCGTGTACGCCACGATGAACCTTGGTGCCTTCGCGGTCGTCATCGCCGTCTCCCGCAAGACGCACTCGGGCCAGATCGACAGCTACGGCGGGCTGTTCAGCTACGCCCCCGGCCTGGCCGTCCTCATGACGATCTTCCTGTTCTCACTGGCTGGCATCCCGCCGCTGGCCGGCTGGGTGGCGAAGTTCTCCGTGTTCAACGCCATGCTGTCGGCAGGGGGCTTCTGGGCCGTGCTGCTGGCCGTCATCGGCGGCGTGAACTCCGTGATCGCGCTCTACTACTACGCCAACGTCGCTCGCAAGATGTGGATGGAGCCGGTGCCCGACGGCGACGAGACGCCTATCAAGGTGCCCCAGTCGCTCGGCGCCGCGCTGGCCCTCAGCGTGCTGGCCACGCTGCTCATCGGGATCCTGCCGAACATCGTGCTGCGCCTCGGCGACGTCAGCTCGTTCGTGGTCGCCGGGCGCTGAGGAGCACGCCACGGGGGACCTCGCAACCCGGCTCGGCGAGCGCATCCGGCGCCACGGTCCGCTGCCGTACGAGCAGTTCGTCGAGGCTGCGCTCTACGACGAGCACGCCGGGTTCTACTCGGTGTCGGGTTCGGCCGGCCGGCGAGGTGACTTCCTGACGTCACCCGAGGTCGGGCCGTTGTTCGGCACGGTCCTCGCCCACGCTCTGGACCGTTGGTGGGATGAGCAGGGTCAGCCCGATCCGTGGTTCGTCGTCGACGCAGGGGCCGGCCCTGGCACCCTGGCCCGCTCCGTGCTGGCCGCTGCGCCGCAGTGCGTTGGCGCGCTGCGCTACGTGCTGGTCGATCGCTCGGCTGCGATGCGGGCTCGCCACGCCGAGCACCTCCCGCTCGAACCGGCCAGCACGGCGTTCGGCCGGCTCCCGGCGGAGGACGACGATCCCACCCCCGCTGGGCTCGGTCCGATCGCCGTGAGCTTGGCCGAGCTGCCGAGCGTGCCGCTCCGGGGCGTCGTCGTGGCCAACGAGCTGCTCGACAACCTGCCCTTCACGCTGGGCGAGCGGGTCAGCGACGGGTGGGCCGAGGTGTGGGTCACGACAGACGACGCTGAGGGCTTCGAGGAGCTCCTGGTACCGGCCCGGGCCGCAGTCGCCGAGGTTGCATCCGCGCTCGCGCCCGACGCCGGGACCGGGGCGCGGGTGCCCGTGCACCTCGAGTCCGCCGCGTGGCTCCGCGAGACGCTCGACCGGATCGAGGAGGGCCGGCTCGTCGTGATCGACTACATGGCGACGACCGCCGCGCTGGCATCTCGCCCGGTCGGGGAGTGGTTGCGCACCTACCGTGGCCACGAGCGGGGCGCGCCGCCACTCGACGATCCTGGATCGCAGGACGTCACGGTCGAGGTGGCGCTCGACCAGCTGGAGCGCGTGCGGCCGGCGGACACCGTGGAGGATCAGGCCACGTTCCTTGCCGATCACGGCCTCGGCGAGCTCGTGGAAGAGGGTCGCCAGGTGTGGGCCGAACGAGCCGCTCGGGGCGACTTGGCCGCGTTCCGGGCTCGCAGCCGCATCCGCGAGGCCGAAGCCCTCACCGACCCCGCCGGGCTCGGGGCCTTCACCGTGGCCCAGTGGGTCGTCGGCTGACGCTGTCACACCCCCGGCCCACGCTCGCCGGCACTTCCCTTCCTGTTGCGCTGCGGCCTTCCCGGGAGGGACCATGTCCATCGATGAGGCATCTCGCCACCAGCTCATCCGCCTGCTTGGCGACGCGATCACGCCCGAAGGGGCGGTGCTCTTGATGGAGTACCTGCCGCCCGTGGGTTGGGCCGACGTCGCCACCCGCCGTGATCTCGACGCCGCAGTCCAGGTGTTGGAGTCCCGCATCCTCGCGGTGATGCACCAAGAGCTGGCGGCGATGACGCGCACCTTCGTCCTTGCCAACACGGCCGCAGTGCTGTCGGCGGTCGGGCTGGCCTTCGCCGCCGCCCGCTTCGCCTGATCGAGCTCGCGGCTGGTCCAGCAACCCTGTCACACCCCCGGCCTACGCTCGCTGGCGCTTCCCTTCCTGTTGCGCTGCGGCCTTCCCGGGAGGGACCATGTCCATCGATGAGGCATCTC
>CAZTVJ010000074.1:0-6060 GCA_964616935.1 uncultured Acidimicrobiales bacterium
TGGAGAACGATCGCATCCGCAAGCTCTTGAAGCTCACCGGGCCTGGTCGGGACGTGATCAAGAACTGCCTCATGCTGCAGATCCGGGAGTCGAGGCCGAAGGACCTGCCCGGGTCGTTGCTGCGTACCGAACCGATGCACAAGCTGGCGCGCCGCAGCTCGACGTCACCGGAGGTGTTCGAGGCCATGAGCGAGCTGTGGTCGGACATCCTCGAGTACGCCAAGGCTCGCGGCGAGCTGAAGTCCGACCTGGACCTGGACGGCGCCATCCACTGGTTGACCGTCATCGTCCACATGTCCCTCGCCATCCCCGAGCTCATGCCCAGCGACAAGGAGCTGCCCCACTACCTCGACGCGTTCGTCGTCGGCGCGCTGGTCAGCTGACGAGGATCAGACGAGACCGCCGGCGCGGTCCAGGACCGCCGATTGGGCCGGGTCGAGGGTCGAGGCCCACTCCAGGACGCCCATGCCGTGCTTGTCGCCGAGGCGCACGGAGGAGATCGCGTTGTTGTCGTACCGATGCTGCCCGGAGTTCCACAGGTAGAGCGGTAGGTGGATGCACGTGGTCCCTTCGACCACCAGCTCGCCTTCGGGGAACCCGAAGAAGATCCGAGACCTGGAGTAGGTGCCGACGCCTCGCTCGGGCAGGTACTCCCCTCGAACGTCACGCGTCGTGCGGACGCCGTCCTCATCGGCGATGATCCCGACGCCGACGAACCCGCCGTCGGGCTGGGCGAAGGCGATGGCATTGCAGTAGGTACGTCCCTCGTCGAGGGAGCAGGCGGTCCAGAACACGCCGCCTCCGCCGCCCCCGAAGCCCATCTCGTGGCGGGGACCCCACGTGTGGTCGCGAACGAAGAGTCCACTGGTCTCGACCCGATCCTCCCCGACCGCGAGCGTGCCCTGGAACGTGCCGGCCTGCTCGTAGTGGGCCTGCGCGGAGCTGCGCGAGGATCCAGCGCTGGCTTCGAGGCCGGATTCGAGCACCTCCAGCGCCTCGTTCCAGTCCACCGGCGACATCGAGCTCGCCAACGTGATGTCGACGTGCACCGGGATCGGACCCGACGGGTGGGTGGCCACGAAGCCCATCGGGCCGACACCGTCGAATCCCATGAGGTGTACCCCGATGTGCCATTCCCGGAAGGGGTCGATGACGGTCATGTCCAGCTCGGGGAACTCGTCGTCGGTGCGGCTCACATCGGCGAGGTCTCGAACGAGCAGCGCTGAGCCGACGCGGCCGCCGACGCAGGCGACGACATGCGCCTCTTGCATCCGCTGGTCCGGGAAGCGTCGCGTGTGGATCATCACGCCGTGGTTGTCGGCGGTGTCCCAGGCGATGAAGAAGCGGTTCTCCTGCCACCGCTCGGGGCGGGGGTCGGGCGGCACGTGCAGGCGGTCGTCGTCAGGGGTGAACGTCAAGGCTCTCCGATCATCGGGCGAGGGGATCGTTGCCGCGCGGCAGATGACAGACTATGATTTCTGTCAGTTGCCGCACAAGGGGGTCGCCGATGCGTACGCTGCCCAAGATCGTCTCGCCGGATGATCACGTCCAGGCGCCGGCGCACGTCTGGCAGGAGCGGCTGCCGGCGAAGTGGCGCGACGTCGGTCCCCGGATCGAGCGTGTGCGCGGGATCGCCGATCTCGGGATGGGTGACCTCGGGTTCGCCGAACACGAGGACGGACCGCTGGCGGACGTGTGGCGCTACGACGACAAGCGCATCCCGCTGGTGCGCGTGGCCGCCGCCTCGGGTGTGCCCCGCTCGGAGATCGATGGTCGCGCCGTCACCTACGACGACATGCACAAGGCCTGTTACGACCCGGTCGCCCGGCTGGCGGCCATGGACATGGCGGGGATCGAGGCCTCGGTCTGCTTCCCCAACATGTTCGTTCGGTTCTGCGGCCAGACGTTCTCGCTGGCCAAGGACAAGGAGCTGGCCCTGCTGTGCATCCGGGCCTACAACGACTTCATCTTCGAGGAGTGGTGTGCCGGCTCGAACGGCCGGCTGGTCCCCATGGGGATCGTGCCGTTGTGGGACGTCGACCTCGCGGTGGCCGAGGCGGCTCGACTCGCCGGTCTCGGCTTCCGGTCGATCTCGTTCTCCGAGGCACCCCACCTGCTCGGCTTCCCGTCGATCTACTCCGGTCACTGGGATCGGCTCTTCGCCGAGTGCGAAGTGGGCCAGCTCGTCGTGTCGCTGCACATCGGCACCGGCGGATTCCCGATGCTCGCCAGGGACTGCTCCGGGGCGGTACCCAACGTGATGGCGTCCTTCAACGCCGGCTACACGCTGACGGACTGGCTGTTCTCGGGGGTGCTGGAACGGTTGCCGAACCTCAAGGTCGTGCTGGCCGAGTCCCAGCTGGCCTGGGTGCCGTACGTCCTGTCCCGCGCTGACTTCGTGTGGCACGAGATGCGGGGCGATGGGTTCACGAACATCAACAGCTCGACGATGCCGCACCCGCCGAGCCACTACTTCAACCAGAACATCTGGTTGACGTTCTTCCGGGACCCGGTCGGCCTCACGATGATCGATCAGCTCGGCGCGGACAACGTGCTGTACGAGACCGACTTCCCGCACACCGATTCGTCATGGCCGAGCTCGTTCGACGTTGCCTCCGAGATGACGAGTGCGCTCAGCGCGACCGATGCCGCCAAGGTGATGGCCGAGAACGCGCGCGCGCTGTTCCGAGTCGAGATCACCAGCTGACCGACGACCCCGCTCAGCTGTCGCAGTCGACCGCCGTCTCGAGGGCTGCGCAGATCTGGCGCATCCGAGCGTCGCTGAGCCGGCCGAGACGCTCGATGAGCACAGCGATCGACACACTCTCGACCGAGTCGAGGTTCACGGCGCAACGTCGGGTTGTCGGATCTTCACCGGGCTCGAGTACCACTTCGCTCCTCAGGCCGCGAATCGTCGTGGTGCACGGTGCGACGAGCGCGCGGCGAAGCCGGGGGATGGCGGCATCCCGCGACAGCACGACGACGGGACGACGCCCGACCTCAGGCGGGTGGCACCACCAGAGCTCGCCACGCAGGGGTATCGGCATCAGGTGGCGCCCGCCGCCTCGCGAAACGACGCCAGGTCGCCCCACGCATCGGGCTCGTCCGGTGGATGCTCGTCGTAGGCGGCGTAGGCCGCGTCGGTCTCGGCGGCCCGGTGACGAGCGAGCAGCGCCGAGAGCGCGGCGTCGAGGAGCGCAGCATCGGTGGACCCGGCTCGGGCGCGGCGAGCCTCGGTGAGCAGGTCTGCGTCGACGGTCGTGCTGACTCGCACACGTGTCATGCCATGACTATGCCACATTTGTGGCTCCCGGCCCCCTCGGTCACCAGGGCGACCAGCCTGCGGGCGACGGCGTCGCTGGCCGGCTGGCCCATGATGGCTCGGACGTGGAGCGGGTTGGCGATCGCCTCCCACACCAGCGTGGGGTCGACGTCGTCGCGCAGGTGTCCCGCGGCGATCGCGTCGCGGATGATGGCCGTGGCGATCTTGTAGCGGACGGACAGGAACTGGCGGGCGGTCGGAACGATGTCGGGGTCCTCGCCGGCGGCGGCTACGACGGCTCGCAGCGCTTGGGTTCCTGCTGGGGTGCGCAGCGTGCGGGCGACGTCGACCGCCAGCGCCGTCAGGTCGGCCATGGGGTCGGCGCTGCGTGTGGCGGGCACGCCGGCCGTGGCGAGGCGATCGGCCGCCGCCGCGACCAGTGCGGTCTTCGTGGCCCAGCGCCGGTAGATGGTCGTCTTGTGCACGCCCGCAGCGGCAGCGACGTCGTCGACCGAGAACGAGTACCCCCGCTCGGTCAGAAGCTGCAGCGTGGCGTCCAGCACGTTGTCGAGGACGGCCTGACCTCGCCGGTGAGCGGGCTCACCCACGCTCGACCCGCTGCTTCAGCGCCTCGTTCAGGGCCTCGAAGCCGGCCGGTGTCGGGCCGGTGAGCATCGTCTTGAAGAACGGGACGAGCGCGCCGGACAGACGCTCGTGCTGGACGAGCTCGCAGGTGGTGTCGCTCGTCGGGCGCACCTCGAAGTGATGGCGCCCGTCGAACACACCGCGAAAGCCGATCCGGCCGAGCCAGGTGAACGACCGGCCCGGCTCGACGGCGACGATGGTCGGCGCCATGGGCTGAGGCTTGCGACCGGGTAGCTGCAGCACCACCGCCACCTTCTCGCCCACGGTCAACGGCCCGACGAAGGACGTGACGAGCGGGTTCCACTGCGGGTAGCTGGCCGTGTCGGACAGTGCCGCCCACACGTCGGCGGCGGGGTGCTGGACGGGCGTGGTGGAGGTGATCACGACGGAGAAGGCACTGGTGGTGACCGTGGTCTGCGTGGCGACGGCGGGGGTCGTGGTCATGGTGAGCTCCTTCGCAACTGTTGTTGCGTTCCATCCTGCGCCTCTGGCGCGCGGATTGCAACTCTTGTTGCGATGACGGTTGTCACGGTCGGCTGGGTTCGTCGATGTCGAACGCGAGGACGGTGGCCATGGGATCGAGCTGCTCCTCGTCGAGCGAGATGATGAGCTCTCCGTCGGGATCGGGCATGAGCTGCTCGATGATGCCCGTGCGCGTCGTGAAGGCCAAGGGTGTGCCGGGGCCGACCAGCTCCACCCGCCGTACCCGCTTCACGGGCACGCCGCGCACGGTGACCGTCTCGTAGGGGCGCAGGAGGAGGAAGAGGTAGGTGCGCGAACCCCGCCGAGTCGATGGTCCGTAGAACTGCCATGGTTCGAGCCCGGGCTCGGTGCCGTGGACGGCCTCCGAGTGCGTGGCCATCCACGCCGAGATCGCGTCGAGGCGCTCGACATGCTCGGGCGGCAGCGTGCCATCTCCCCGCGGGCTCACGTTCAACAGCAGGTTGCCGCCGCGACCCACCGTCTCGCAGAGGGCGTGGATGATGGTTCGGGCCGACTTGTACTGCCGGTCGTCCGGGTTCCAGCCCCAGCTCTCGTTCATGGTCAGGCAGGACTCCCACCGGCCGGCCGGGCTCGTCGGCGGGATGAACTGCTCGGGGGTGGCGAAGTCACCGCGGCCGGGAAGGCGATCGTTGACGAGGATGCCCGGCTGCAGGGTGCGGAGGAGGTCCTCGATCTCGTCGGGGTGCCACCAGGCCATGGGGCGCTCCCAACCGCCGTCGAACCACACGACGTCGATCGGTCCGTACCCGGTCATCAGCTCGCGGAGCTGCGCCATCAGGTAGGCGCGAAATCGAACCGCTTGCTCCGGGGTCGGCAGCGGGGGCGACTGCCCGAGCCGGTAGGGCTTGTGCTCCTCCTGGAAGGCGGGGTAGTCGGAGTGGTGCCAATCTGACAGCGAGTAGTAGAAGCCGATGCGGAGGCCTTCGGCCCGGAACGCGTCCACCGTTTCGCGCAGCAGGTCACGCCCGTAGGGCGAGTGCATGATCGTGTGGTCGCTCTGCTGGGTGTCGAACATGGCATAGCCGCTGTGGTGACGGGTCGTGATCACCACGTAGCGCATCCCGGCGGCGCGAGCCAGCCGGGCCAGCCCGCCCGGGTCCCACGCATTCGGGCAGAACGTCGCCGCCAGCGCGTGGTACTCCTCGACGCCCACCGACTGGCAGTAGGGCAGGCTGAACACGCCGCCGACCAATGGCCAGGAGACCTCCCAGCCCCGCTGGCTGGCGTGGTCCCAGTGGACGAACAGACCGAAGCGCGCGTCGTCGAACCAGTGCCGTTCCTCGTTCGCCGTCATAGCGCCACCCCCCTCGTGCGACCGATGGCATTCCGTCGGACTTCGGCGGTCATCGTGCCGTGTCTAGCCCGCCCACGTCATCCGAGGGCACAGCCACCGATCCGTCCCCCTACGCTCGACCCATGTTCGCGGCGCGCTTGCACGAGATCGGTGGGGTTCTGCAGCTCGACGAGATCGACGAGTCGGAGCGGGCCCAGGACGAGGTGGAGGTGGACCTGGTCTTTGCCGCCGTCAACCCGCTCGACGTCTGGATCACGCAGGGTTCGGTGGGGGCGGCGGCTGCGAACCTGCCGTGGGTGCCGGGCACCGAGGCGACCGGCCACGTCGAGGGACGGCCGGTCCTGGTGCGGGGCGA
>CAZTVJ010000075.1:0-8494 GCA_964616935.1 uncultured Acidimicrobiales bacterium
CGAGCGCGAGCGCGCCGGCGGCGACCCCGAGGCGGCGACCGCCCACGATGCCGGACAGAGCCTGCGTCAGGCCGTCGCTCCCGCGAGCCTGGGGCCGGGTGTTCGCCGCAAGACCGGTCGCGGTGTTCGCGGAGGTCGAACCGGTCGCGCCGGTTGCAGGCACCGTGGCGAGCCTCGGGCCACCCGTCGAGGCCGTCGCTTGGGCCGAAAGCACCCGGGGGGTCGCCCCGGCGTCGGTGGGGTAGGCCAGGAGGCGATTGCTCGTCGAGGTCGTCGGCGCAGTCGAGTTGCGCAGGGTCACACCGTCACCGTTCATCGTGACCTCGCGCCATCCGGTGCGATCAGTCAGGTTGCGATCAGAGAAGGTCACGGCGGTCGATCCGAGAACCGCGACGGGCGCCACCATCTGGCACTCGAGGCGGAGTGTGGCCAGCCCCGCCTGCCCGGGCGGGAACGTGAGCATGCTCTGGGTCACGGTGAGTGCGAGCAGGGTGCCGTCGGCGGTGACCGCCAACCCGTCGCGCAGCTCCGTGCACTGGGACGCCCGATAGGCATCGGCCTCGGCCGGCGACACGTCGCCGTTCCCGTCGGCATCGATGCGTTGGCGCGCCTGCAGCGCCGGCAGCTCGGCCAGGTCGAGGACGTAGTCCACGCTGGTCCGGTCGGTGCCGATCACCACGCTGGCCGAGGTGTTCACGGTGACGTTGCCCAGCGGGTGGGCCGAGGCCAGCCCGGCCGGGACGAGGACGGCCAGGCCGGAGATGACGGTGGCGGCCACCAGGCGGGGATTCACAGCTGCCACCCGGTGGGTACGGGCACGAGCAGCTCCTCGGCCAGCTCAAGTGCGGCGGGGCGGAGGTGGAGCGCGGGCCAAGGCGAGAGCTCGAACGCTGCCAGGAGCTGCGCCGTCGCTGGTTCGCCCTGCCCGGCCGCGTCGTACGCCCGTGCGGCGTGGATCCGCATGGCGGCCGAGGCTGTGTCCAGTCGCAGCGCTTGCTCGACGAAGGGGATCGCCTCGGCGGCGCGCCCGGCGCGGGTGAGCGCCCACCCCAGCGTGTCGGCGGTGAAGACGGTCTGCCTGATCCCGTAGGAAGCCCGGGCCAGGTCCACGGCTCGCGCGGCGTCGCCATGGTCGGCTTCGAACAGCGCGCTCTCCAGGTCGGTGGTCACGCCGGCCGCGGCGAGCAGCTGCTCGTTCGCCCGCACGAGGGCGAACGCATCGTCGGCGCCGGCCAGATCTCCGGCGACGATGCGCAGCTCACCGAGCAGGGTGGCGGCGGCCGGCTGGGGTGAGCGGTCGGCGGTCTCGGCTGCGAGGGCGATCGCGGCGGCCACGTCCCCTCGGGCGGCCCAGGCTCGAGCCAAGCCGAGCGAGGCGCCGATGCGTTCCGGCGCCTTCTGGAGAGCCTGCTCGAAGGAGTTGACGGCCTCGCTGATCCGGCCGGCGGCCAGCTGGAGGTTGCCCAGGAGCTCCGCCATCGCGGCGGTGTCGGCCGGGTCTCCTTGCGCGGCGCTCAGGGCCTGCTGCATGGCCGCGGTGGCACCGGGGAGGTCTCCATACAGCTCCCGGAGGTACGACGCGCGGGCGAGCGCGGTGGCGCCCGGTCGGCGGTCGAGCATGGCTTGCAGGTGGCGAGCAGCCTCGTCGTAGCGGCCGAGCTCGACCGAGGCGTCGACCAGCACGCCGAGCGCGTCGGCGTTCGCCGGGTTGGCTTCGACCGCGGCCTCGCCGAGGTCGTAGGCCCGAGCGAAGTCGTGGAGCGAGAGCGCGAGCACGCCTGCGACGACGCTCGTGCGCTGGTCGAGGGGCTCGAGACGGGTCGCCTCGGCGACGGCCCGGCGGGCGGTTTCGTACGAGCCGGGGTTGCCGGTGCGTACCGCGTCTTGGGTGGCCGCCTCGGCGAGTGATCGCCAGGCGGCGCCGTCGTCCGGGGTGAGGGTGACCTGCTGGCGGAGCGTGCCGAGGCGATCCACCAAGGTCGGGATCCTGGGCGCGGGGCCGGAGTCGTCGCTGCCGGCGGTGAGGAAGCGGCTGACCGGGATGGCCGCGGCGGCGACGAGCGCCGCCACGGCGATGACCCGGCCGGCCCGGGCGGGCAGGCGGGCACGACGCCCACCCATCCGCCCGGAAGCAACGGCGGTGTCCATCGTCAGCTCGAGTAGTAGCCCGAGTGGGGCGATGCGACGTAGGGGAACTTCCAGCCGAACTTGGCGTCGTTCTTGTTCACGCCGTCGCCCAGCTGGTTGTTGGGGGCCTTGTTGAACTCGGGCGTGAACGCCGTCGCTCCCGCCACCGCGCGGATCTCGATGTCGGTGACGTCGTCGGCCAGCCATCGGCCGTTCGGGAAGGACGAGTTGTGCATGCTCGTGTTCAGCCGCAGCATCTCCGACGGTGTGACCGTGGCCGGCTTGTTCAGCCCCGGGATGCCGGTGAGGAAGATGGTGGCCAGGTCTTCACGGCCACCGAGGCCGAGGCCGAGGTTCACATCGGTCGGGACGGTCACGCCGGGGTACAGGATCGGGATGAGGGTCCCGAGCTCCGGCTTCAGCACCGCATCGACGGCCGCCGGGATGGTGGCGTCGACGTTCGGCGAGATGCCGTTGAAAGCGTCCTTCAACGCGAGCGGCAGGACGACCTCGTTCACGAGTGGCTGGCCGAGGCGAGCCACCTGCACCCAGTCACCGGAGTGCGTCAGCTGGCCAGGGCCGCCGAGGGTGCGCACGGCGCGGCGGTAGGTGGTGGCCCACACGCCGATGACCGGATCACCGTTGGCGACGAGCCGGCTCGTCGGGATCTGCAGGGCGTAGGTGTGGACGTTGAAGCCCTTCACGTAGTCACGCCCGTGCTCCTTCGGCAGGGGGATGAGGTGGGCCTCGTTGAACGGCCGCAGTCCGAGGAGGTCGAAGATGGAGCCGAGGTCGACGAAGAAGGGATCATCGCGGGGACCGGCGAACGACGTGATGCCGCCCCTCAGCGCCGTGACGGCCTTCGAGCCGAGGTTCTTCTCGTAGCTGGGCGTCGAGCGGGGCCCGACGTTGGCCGGTGCCACCGGGATGCCGGTGCCGAGCGTCGTGCGAGCGCCGGTGTCGACGTTGACCTCGACCACGTCGTAGACCTGCTTCACGTTCAGGTCAGGGTCGTCGAGCGACGTGACCTGGTTCGTGTTGTACAGGAACGTGTTCAGGTTGCTGGTGGTCGTGCGGAACTTGAACTGGTACTCGAAGTCCGCGACGGCGTCGCCGTCGTTGTCGACGTTCAGCTGGTAGAGCACATCGTCGCCGAACTTGTGGAAGTTCGGTCCGCCGGCTGGCAGCTCGAACGGGTTCACGTTGGCGATGAGGGTGACGGTGCCGGTCTTGTCAGGGCTCACGAACGCATAGACGTCGGTGAGATCGGCGACCGGGTCCTCGGTGATGAGGGGTGCTTCCCGGTGGCTCGATGCATCGGCGCCGGTCAAGAGCCCGGCGACGAGTACCCCCGAGATCCCGACAACCGGGAGCACCCGGCGGGTCAGGGTTCGGGTGAGCTTCATCCGTATCCTTTGGGGTTGGGCCGGCGGAACCGGCCGGTCTGGTGGGTTGGTGCTGGACACACCGCCCGGCGGGCCGGTTCCCCGACCCACCCGGCGCTGGGTCCGGCGTCAGGGCGCGCGTCGCGACCGTCCTGCCGTGCCGTCGTCGTCGGAGGGTGCGCCTACCCGCCGGCGATGCCGATCACCACCCATTGGTCGCCGAGCGGCGCCGTGATCACATCGAGCGGTGCGGGGCCGTCGAGGCGCACGACTCGGGCCCAGCTGGACGCGTCAGGCCCGTAGGCGTCGATGACCGCACCAGGGTTGGGGAGCGAGCTGAGCGGGGCGGGTGCCTTGGCCGAGTACATGCCGGGCTGACCGCACAGGGCGGAGGCGAGGTTGGGCTGCAGCAACAGGGTGGCGGCGGCGGGGTCGGGGGTGCAGGCCTGGCGCTGGCTCACCCAGGTCAGAGCCACGTCGTCCGCGGTGTCATCGGCCGGGAAGCGCGGCTCGATCGTCGATCCCGTGAGACCGACCCGCCAGCCGCCGTCCTCGGCTACCGGTCGCCAGGTGACCGTCGCCCTGGCCGGGATCACGCCGACGATGGGGTCGACCATCGGTTCCAAGCGGACCTCGGTGACGACGGTGCCGTCAGCGCCGCCTGGCTCGACCGTGTAGCTCGTGAAGCGAGGCAGCCGCGTGCGTGCGGCCCGCCAGCCGTTGACGTCGACGACCTTCGTCCGAGCCTCGGCGGCGAGCAGCTGGAACGAGCCGGCCGCGTCGCCGGCGATCTCCGCGCCGAGGTAGCCCTCGACCGCAGCCTGCGGGCTGGCCGCCGGCGGGCCCACCTCGGCAGCGACGGCGGATTGGAGCGGGGCGGCCGCAGTGGCCGGTGGGGTCAGCGTCTCCAGCGGCGACGGCCCGGCGTTGCGGCCGCCCCCGCCCGAGCATGCCGCCAGGGCGGCGACCGAGGCGGACAGGACGGCGAGCTTGGATCCCCAGGTGCGCAGCACGATCGTCGTTCGCCGCGGGTGGTCCGAATGGATCACCGGCGCTCGACCCGGGGGACGCCGCCCGACGCCCCCGGGCCGATCAGTCACTCCGTGAAGGCTTGTGCTCCGACGAAGAGATCCAGCGCGAGGGAGCCGTCCCCGTCCACCTCGAAGGCGAGCTCGTCGACTCCGAGCAGCTTGCCGGCCATGCGGCAGTAGGCGACGGCGTCGGCCACGATCGTGACCTGGGACGTCTGGTCGAGACCGGGCAACGCTGCCCCATTGGCTTCATCGAAGCCGAGAGGGATGACCCACGTCCCGCCACCGGGACCCGTGAGCACGAGACGTCCGTGCCCACCTCGGTGGTCCCGCCCGGACACGAGCATGCCAAGCCCGACGAAACGGGCGGACAGGTCGGAGAGCGCACAGACGCGCTCGGCGTCCGGGTCGACCATGGCCCGCTTGCTGGAGCGGCGCACGTCGTCGGTGTGCATCCACAGCTCGAACGACTGGTGGCGCGTCCGATCGGCGATGGTCAGCACACCGCCTTCGACCAGATCGTCGAGCTGGCTGGGCGCGAAGGACGCGAGCCGCTGATCGAGGCGGGCGGCGGTGGCGCGCAGCTGGGCCACGGTGTCCGCCGTCGGCCGTGCCGTGAGATCGGCGATGCGGGGTTCGGTGATCTCCCAGTGGCCGATGGGGGTGCCGTCGGGCAGCTCGAAGGTGCCGGCACCCAGGTCGACGGCATACAGGTCGAGCACCGCGCTGAGGTGAGCGAGCAGCTCGCGGACCGTACGGCCGAGGGACGTGACCGCCGCCCAGTCGGCGCCCGACAGGTCGTCGAGCAGCACGTCCAGCTCCCGCCACTGGCGCCGCCAGAGCTCGAGCACCGCCAGATCCGCCCCTGTGGGGTTGGCCAGGTGGCGGCCAGGAGCGCGCGCCGCCGTCGCTCGATCGAGGACACCCGCGCGCAGGTCGGCGGGGGCAGGCTGCTCGTCGATCATGCCCGCGAGCAGGCCCATGGCCACCTCTTGGAAGCGGCGGACCTCGTCGGCCAGCGCCGCATCGTGGGCGATCAGCTGGTCGAGCTCGTCGCGCTCGTCGGGATCGAGCGCGTCGATCGCGTAGGCACCCAAGAGGCCTTCGAGCTCCTCCCGGTTCAGCTCCACGGTGCCACCCCCTGCAGGGCGTCGGTCAGCTTGCCCATGCCCAGCCGGATCCGTGACTTGGCGGTGCCCTCCGGGATGCCCAGGACCGCGGCGACCTCGCGGAAGGTACGGCCGCCGAAGTACGCCAGCTCGATGGCCTCGCGCTGCTCGGTCGGCAGCTGCGCCAGTGCGGTGCGGACGCGTTCGCCGATGACCAGGGTCGTCGCCGCCTCGGCGACGTCAGGTGGCGTGGCTGGCCGGCGCCGGTGCTCTCGTTCCTCGCGCGCCCGAGCCGCCGTCTCAAGCCGTATGCGGTCGACCGATCGCCGGTGGGTGATGACGCCGAGCCAGGCGCGCACCGTGCCGCGGGACGGCTCATAGGCCGAGGCCTTCGTCCATGCGTGGACGAACACGTCCTGGGTGATGTCCTCCGCCGCGGCGCGGTCCCGCGTCACCCGCAGGGCAAGGTTGAAGACGAACGGGGCGTACTGGTCGTACAGGTGGCCGAGCGCCGACTCGTCGCCAGCCGCGAGCCGCTCGAGGATCCGCTGCTCCCACGGCCCGCCGCCCCCGTTCACGGGCCCGAGGCTAGGCGCGCTCGTCGTCGGGGTGCTCAGCTCCACGGCTACCGTTCGCCGTGCTGCTCAGACTGGATCACCGGGGGTCGAGACATCCATGAAGGTTCCGCTGACGATCGCCGACTTCCTCCGTCGGGCCGAGCTGGTGTACCCGGAGCGCATCGGCGTGGTCGACGAGCCCGAACAGCCGGCGGCCTCCTGGGGATCGCTGACGTACCGCCAGGTCGGTGAGCGGGCCCGCGCGCACGCTGCTGCGCTCGACCACCTGGGCATCGCCAAGGGTGAGCGGGTGGCGATCGTGAGCCAGAACGCAGCGCGACTGCTCACCGCCTTCTACGGCGTGAGCGCCTTCGGTCGCGTCCTCGTGCCCATCAACTTCCGGCTTCACGCCGAGGAGGTCGCCTACATCGTCGAGCACTCCGGGGCGTCCATGTTGCTGGTCGACCCCGAGCTCGACGGACAGCTGGCCGGCGTCACGGCGGCGCGGCGCTTCGTCATCGGTGCCGAGAGCGACGAGGAGCTGTACCGGTTCGGCGTCGAGCCGGTGCCGTGGCAGCCCGACGAGGACGCCACGGCGACGATCAACTACACGAGTGGCACCACGGCCCGGCCGAAGGGCGTGCAGCTCACCCACCGCAGCCTCTGGCTCAACGCGGCAACCTTCGGGTGGCAGCTCGGGGTGAACGACACGGACGTCTACCTGCACACGCTGCCGCAGTTCCACTGCAACGGGTGGGGCATGGTCTACGCCGTCACCGGGATGGGTGGGCGCCACATCATCCTGCGCAAGGTCGACGGTGCCGAGATCCTCCGCCGGGTCGCCGAGCACGGCGTGACGCTCCTGTGCGGGGCGCCGGCCGTCGTGGCCATGATCCTCGATGCGGCGGCCGCCTGGGACGGTCCGGTGCCGGGGCGGGACCAGGTGCGCATCGTGGTGGCCGGGGCGCCGCCACCGACGCGCACGATCGAGCGCACCGAGACCGAGCTGGGCTGGGAGTTCGTCCAGATCTACGGCCTCACCGAGACGTCGCCCTTGCTCACGATGAACCGTCGCCGGGCCGAGCT
Source organism: uncultured Acidimicrobiales bacterium (assembly GCA_964616935.1). Classification (GTDB taxonomy): domain Bacteria; phylum Actinomycetota; class Acidimicrobiia; order Acidimicrobiales; family Ilumatobacteraceae; genus CAZTVJ01. The sequence goes on from CAZTVJ010000075.1 coordinate 7,296, forward strand.
GGACGAGCTGACCCCCTACGACCGGGCCGTGCGTCTCGGTCGGGCCGGTGCGCCCGCGCTCGGCGTCACGCTCGCCGTGGACGAAGGAGGCGAGGTCCTCGCGCAGAGCAACGTCGTCCTCGACGGGTACTGGGAGCAGCCCGAAGCCAGTGCCGACGCCCTCCGAGACGGCTGGTTCCACACGGGTGACGGCGGCTTCATCGACGACGACAGCTACCTCACGATCGCCGATCGGAAGAAGGACGTCATCATCTCGGGCGGCGAGAACGTCAGCTCCATCGAGGTCGAGGACGCGCTCTTCTCCCACCCGGCGGTGGCGGAGGTCGCCGTCATCGGCATCCCGTCCGAACGCTGGGGAGAGACGGTCGCCGCCCTCGTGGTGCTGGTGCCCGGTGCCTCGGTGACCGACCGGGAGCTGATCGACCACTGCCGGGGTCGCCTGGCCCACTACAAGTGCCCGACGACGGTCGAGTTCCGCTCCGAGCTCGCCCGCACGGCCACCGGCAAGCTGCAGAAGTTCAAGCTGCGCGAGCCGTACTGGCAAGGCCGGGACCGGCTCGTGAACTGACCCGTGGCCGTGCTCGGCGCGTGATGGGCTAGAACGGCGGGATGCTCCTCTTCGCTCTGCTTTGCATCGGCATCCTGGCCGGCTGGGTCGCCCAGATGCTCCTGCCCATCGGTCGCCGCCGCGTCGACTGGGGTGAGGCCATCGTGGTCGGCCTCATCGGCACGTTCGTCGGCGGCCTGATCTTCAGCCTCATCTGGGGTGATGGCATCCGGCTCCGTCCGAGCGGCATCATCGGCTCGATCATCGGTGCCATCGTCGTGCAGTTCGTGTGGCGGCTCATCCGGCCGAAGTTCGTCAAGCCGGCCGCGCCGCAGCACCAGGGACGAGTCACGCCCAAGCGCCGCTGACGTGCGCGGGGCGACCGGCCTTGGTTGACTGGTCGGGTCATGCCCCCCGCCCGGATCGCCCTGCTCGCGCCTGTGCTGGCGCCCCTGGTGGCGCTGGCCGCCTGCGGGGCCTCGTCGGTCTCAGCGACCGGCACGACGGGTGTCGCTGTGTCCTCGGCCGTCTCCGCACCGGCCGTTGCGGCGCCGACGACGGGCGCGGCACCCACGCCCGCTTCGACCGCGGCCGCCGCACCCACACCGGCCCCCACGCCGGCACCAACTCCCACGCCCGCACCAGCTCCTGC